>JACRAM010000115.1 GCA_016213405.1 Bacteroidota bacterium | reverse complement strand
GCCAACGCATCCGGATTCTTTATGGAAACATTGCAGGGCTGAGCAGGTGCGGCTTCTACAATATAACGGGCGCTGTCGGTAGGGGCATTGATATCTGTATAGGAAAGAGTTCCGTAAGAAACAGAATCAATCTTTGTCCAGATGCCTGTGTTGTTTCCATCACGAAGAATATAATATTGAGAGAAAGAAAACCCTTCGTAATCATTTGTCCATATCAGATCAAAGGTGCTAGGCGGAGTGTAGCTGGGAGTAGAAAGGTGAATGGTGCGGTGATGTGTGCTGAGTACGCTTTCACTTCCGCAAGTATCCACTTCAGAAATTTTATACCGGTAAGAAGTTATTTTCGGATTTACTCCGTTCGTAGTATCCGTGAACCATGAAAGCGAATCGTAATGAACACCTCCGATGTACACATAATTATTCAAGCCAATCTCACGGTAAATCCTGAAACTGTCAATATTTCCTGCGAAAGGTTTTTGCCATACAATTACATTTTTTGTTGAGGTGGATGTGTCCACTGTTACAAGGCAGATAGGAGCAGGAATTGTGTAAGCAATAATGTTTGCTGTGCTTGAAGTGGTGCATCCTACATTATCTGTAATGAGTACAGAATAAGTTCCGGGAGCAAGTCCGGTGATTGCAGATGTTGATGCGCCTGTTGACCATAAGTAGGAATAAGGCGAAGAACCTCCGGTAGCAGAAACAGTTGCCGCTCCATTGGTTGTGCATGTATCAGGCGAAGCCGTTACGGTGGTTGACATTATCGTGCAGGGATTCCATTCATAAAAATCCTGATTGGTGCCGCCATCATATCCTGTTCCTATATATCCTTTGTTTCCAATTGAAAATCCAGCCGCATCGTATCTGCCTGTTCCGGGAAAAGGAGCCTTTACTATCCATGAATTAGTGGCTGGATTATATTCCCAGAAATCCTGATGATACGTTGCGCCTGAAGCACCTGTTCCAATATATCCTCTTCCTCCAATTGAAAATCCTACTGCCATGCTTCTTGACTGTCCTCCAAAATTTGCTTTCTGAGTCCATGTATCTGTTGTAGGATTATATTCCCAAAAATCTTTCCAACTGCCGGCATCAGATCCGGTACCTGCGTATCCTTTTCCATTTATAGAGAAACCGATTGCATCCATTCTTGTGAGACCGCCAGCAAAATTTGCTTTCTGAGTCCATGTATTGTTTGACTGATTCCATTCCCATACATCTGTGTAGTTTACCTGAGGGCAGCAAAAAACTCCAGCGCCTATATATGCTTTTGTACCAATTGAAAAAGAAAAGACACTCTGGCGTGGTGCAGTTGCACCCGGCAAATCCGCCTTCTGAGTCCATGTATTTAAAGTAGTATCATACTCCCATAAATCTTTTAAATAAGTATTGCTTCCAAATCCTAAACCAATATACCCTTTACTTCCTATTGAAAATCCAACAGCATTATTTCTCGCCATTCCTCCAAAGTTTGCTTTCTGTGTCCAACTATCTGTGGCTGGATTATATTCCCATAAATCCTGCAAGTAGTTTACACCTTGGCTTCCAGTTCCCATGTAACCTTTATTGCCAATAGAAAAAACAGCGGCTTTATATCTAGCCACTCCCGGCAGATCTGCTTTTTGTGTCCATGCCCCTTGAGAAAAACAGTTCGCAGCAGTCCATAAGCAACAGGCAATAAAAGCAATGGCGATATGTGTAAATGTTTTTTTCATTTTATTTATTGAATTATGATTTTTCGGATTACTGTTCCCTCATCGGTTATTATTTTGATGAAGTAAACTCCTGAATGGATTTTACTTAAATCAATTTCTGTTTTTTGATTTGTGATTTGCGAAGAGTAAACTTTGGCTCCCGAAGTACTGTAAATTGTAATTTGCCCTTTGTTGATTTCAGAAATGAGAGTAATAATTCCATTAGAAGGATTTGGATAAATAGAAATATCAATTGTAATTTCATCTTCATTCATTCCTGTATTAATGCTTGGGTCGTATTCCCAAAAATCCTGTTTATTACCTCCGAAATCAGCTCCTGTTCCTATATATCCTTTTGTACCGATAGAAAAAGATGTCGCCCCTATTCTGCCATTGGAAGGAGGGAAATTTGTTTTTTGCACCCATGTATCGGTTGTCTGATTCCATTCCCAAAAGGTCTGTTCGTATCCAGTAGCAAATCCTGTTCCTATGTATCCTTTAGTACTGATATAAAAACCCTTAGCACTGGTTCTTGCGCTGCCTCCAAAAACGGCTTTTTGTATCCAATAATTTCCAGCTTGATTATATTCCCAGAAATCATTTCTGTAAACGCCATCGTCACCAGTCCCAATGTATCCTTTTGCTCCAATGGAAAAACCAGTAGCGCCATCTCTTGCCGTTCCACCAAAGTTTGCTTTTGCTGTCCATACATCTGTGCTTGGATCGTATTCCCAAAAATCTTTATAACGAGTTGTGGGCGAACTGCTGTATCCTGTTCCGATATATCCTTTTGTTCCAATGGAAAAACCAACAGCACTTCGTCTCGCTGTTCCGCCAAAACTTGTTTTCTGTGTCCAACTATTTGTTGACTGATTCCATTCCCAAAAATCTTTTCTATAAGGAGTGCCATCTTCTCCTGTGCCTATATATCCTTTGGTGCCAATTGAAAAACCAACCGCTCCATATCTTGCAGTGCCGCCAAAATTCGCTTTTTGCGTCCAAACATTTGTAACCTGATCCCATTCCCAGAAATCATTTTTATTTGCGCCATCATTGCCTGTTCCAATGTATCCTTTTGTTCCAATGGAAAAACCCACAGCATGCACCCTTGCCGTTCCTCCAAAGTTTGCTTTTTGTGTCCATGTGCCTTGTGCATTAACAAGAAAAGCGGAAAATAAAATGGCTGTAATTAGAATATAGATTCTTTTCATGAGTTTTGTTTTAATGGTTTATGATTATTTTTTTGTTTGTTATTCCGTTTTCTGATACAACTTGCAACTGATAAATCCCTTTTGCTATTTCAGGAATTTTTATTTCTGTTTTCTTTTCGTTAACGGATGTTTGATAAACTAATTCACCCAGCGTGTTATAGATTTTGATTTGAGATTGCTTCGCTTCGCTCGCAATGACGGTGAAACTT
>JACRAM010000114.1 GCA_016213405.1 Bacteroidota bacterium | reverse complement strand
TTTGCAAAAGAAGGTTACTACAGTTTATCGGCAAACTACAAACGATTAAAACTTTATGAAACCGCTGTATGCGTCTAAGCATGTACAGTGGTGTGAGAGGTGGCGAAGTTACTTTGTACCTTCGCTTCCTACTTTAATTATAAACAGAGATCAGCGAATACTGTTGGCAGGAGAACTGCTTGGACAAAACAAATCCCGACCAATGGGGGAGACTCGGCTTGGACTAACTACTTCTGTAATTTTTTCATTGCCTTCTTCAGAAATTTGATTTCTGTTTCATGTATTATTTCTTTCCCTTTGGCAATAGCTTTATTAAAGATTTGTCCAATGCTTCCTTTCGCTTCAAAATCAAATTCAAATAATAAGTAATCAGATTCCCATTCATCTTCGAATGCGTATTGCGAAATTCCGTAACCTTTTCTTTTAGCAAGCAGAGTAGCTTCATGCACAAACTTTTTATAATTCCACAGCAGCCAGTCAAAACCAAAGTTGTTATTATTCAGCGAACCATAAATACTAATGCTGATGGTATTGCCTTTCTTCCATATCTCAAACATGTAAAAAACCCGGGCATACGCCTGCTCGGTATTGAACATAAAACAGAAGTTATCGTTAAAATCTTTTGCTTTCATCCGGGCAATTTGGTTTATTTCAAAATCTACATAAGTGTCTGTGGAGACAACTTTTTGCTTTTTATCATACTCACCATCGCATAATTTTTTTTTACGGAAATAAATTTCATACGATAATTCCTTTTTTGATGGTTTGGCTTCTT
This sequence comes from Bacteroidota bacterium, assembly GCA_016213405.1. Taxonomy (NCBI): domain Bacteria; kingdom Pseudomonadati; phylum Bacteroidota; species Bacteroidota bacterium. The sequence continues at coordinate 38,921 of JACRAM010000114.1, read as the reverse complement.
TTATCTCAAACATAATTTTGTTTTTATTTTTATCCCGCCACGAAGGTAGACCTTCGCGACTCGGGGGTGAATTGTTTTAAATCTGTATGCTCTGCCTAAGTCAGCACCTTTATGTAACATCACAAGCAACCCTTCTGTTTCAATGACAAGATAAATGCTTTTTAACAGCGAATCCGCATTTTTTATTTTGGCATAGAGTTTTTTAATCTTTTCCTTGTCTCCTTTTTTTGTTTTGCCATCCCGCACACGCTCCCATGCCCGTATTACCGAAGATTCATCTTTTGTTTTAAGATATTCATTCATCAGGGATTGTATCTTCTCAATATCTTTGGTAGGAAAAGAGTTCACTGACTTGTTGATCTTTTTCAAAAGTTTTATAAGCGCTCGTGATTGGCCTTTAATAAAAGTTTTTGGTAATTTCATCTGAGAATTAATAGTTCTACGCCACGAAGGAAAGACCTGCGCGGCTACGGGAACTACAGGGGATTAGATTTAATTCCAATCAGTATCTTTTTCCAGAATTCAACTGCATATTTTGTAGTAGAATTTGATTCATTGTAGATTTGTTTGGCAAAATCAAACTTCTCAACTAGCTTAATTAATAAATAACAATTTAGCATTAAACAAAATCTAAAAGTTCCATATAAGGTTGCGATGAATTCTTTTTGGTTATTAATATACAATTTCACTTGCATTGCTTCAATAAATTCGGAGTGTGAATAATTTGAAAATAATTTCCACATAGTATGAAAAGACATACTATCCAAACCCGTTTCAATAAATATCTTTTCTTTTTCGATTTCGTATGGCAATAATTTTGTGAGTAAATCTTTTTGTTTTTTTGGATGCAGAGATAGAAAATATGTATTAACTTTTATTCTATTTATTAAAAAGTCTATCTCTTTTTTCTCTTCTTCTTTTTTAGAAGTATTCTCTATATTACTTGTTGGATAGGATTGCCTTCTATTGAGTCCACTTGCAGAATATAATAAGTATCTAAAAATTGCTTGTTCTTCGTTTTTGAAATTAAAGTATAAATAATTAATTGTTAAAAATGATTCAAGGTATGAGCGGGACAAAGAAAAGATTGAAGAAATATCGTGATATATAACATTATTATTGCTATAATTTATTGGAGTTCCATTAAATAAATGTTTTATACTTAATCCCTGAAGAACAAATTTGAAAAAATGAACTTCAAAATACTCCTCATATTCTTTAGGTAGCACTTTCTCCTTTGGTAGTTTGTCGGTTATTTTTATAGTAAGATTAGAAGTATTAGTAAAATGTGTGTGAATCATCTGAAAATCTTTTCTTTCATCATCATTAAGGATAGAGAATAAAAAATTCTCCTTTTCATTCATGTTTTTAAATCTTTGATCTATCATATAATTTGTGCAATAAAGCAAAAGTAAACCAAAACCCAAGTTTAGCAAAAGAAGTTGAAAGATTTATTTACCCCGGTTGAGCCAGCACAGCCTGCACCATGTGCCGTTTACAATGCTCTTTGAAGTTGCCTTCCATTTATGCCCTTTTGCACATTGCCATGTGAGGCGAGAATACTGATTCAGGAATTCTTTTTCTCTACTCAGGCATTTGCCTCCTTTTGCTTTTGCAATTTCATTCAAACCTGCAAGAGAATGTTTTCTTTTCTTCAAACCGTTTGCTTTCATGCTGCATATTTTGCACCAGGAACCTTGCCTGATAGCGCCCGAAGTTGCTTTCCATACATGCCCTTCAGCGCATCGCCATCTTAGTTTTACTTCTTTATTTATATACTCAGCAGAAAGACATTTGCCGCCTCTGTCAGCAGCAATTTTTTGCATATCGCTTAAATGAAGATTATAATGCCCGTAGCAATGTCCGCACCAGGTGTTGCTATTTATTATACTGTTGGGAGAGGCAGCCCAAACATGACCCTTTTTACATTGCCATTTTAATTTAGTTTTTTGATTAATGTATTTTTCAGATAAACATTCCCCCCCTTTTTTCTTTGCAAATGCTTTCATTTCTTGAATTGTTCTTTTTGCTTTTCCTGCGCAATAGGGGCATCCTGAACCGCGCCTTACATAGCCGGGAAGCGTCATCCACACATGTTCTTTTCCGCATTTCCATTTGAGCTTTATATAACTATTTTTATATACATCAGATAAGCATTTGAAGCCGCGCTTGCCCGCCAGCTTTTTCATATCCTCAATGGTGTTCTTTTGTTTTTGTCTTCCGCAGGCGGGGCACCAGCTTCCGCGTTGAATTTGGAAAGGATAGGCATCCCATGTATGTCCTTTCTCGCATCTCCACACAAGTTTTGTTTTTGAATCCCAATATTCTTTGCTCAAACATTTGCCTCCGCGATGCGAAGCAAGTTCCTGCATGTGTTGTATGGTGATGTGTGTTTTCAATTTTCCGAATTTCATCTTTCCACATAGCAAAAGTAAACCAAAACCAAAGTTTAGCAAAGGAAGTTGAAAGATTTATTTGCGGGGGTGGTGGGTGTTGCCCCCTATCTGTGTCTTTCCCCCAAGGGGGAAAGAAGTACGCGAGTTTCCCTCCCCTGCGGGGGAGGGACAAAGGGAGGGGGTAAACTACGGCAAGTGTTTTTTTATTTTCTCTACCACTTCATCCACATTGCCAAATACTTCTTCGTTCTTAAAGCGCAAAACTTTTATATCAAATTCTTCCATAATACTGTTGCGTTTTTCATCATGCTCTTTCATTTCTTCGGTATCGTGCACCTCTCCGTCAAGTTCAATCACCAGTTTTGCTTTGTGGCAATAAAAATCGGCAATGTACCAGGCAATGGGGTGTTGCCTTCTGAAATAATATCCTTTCAAATTATTTCTTCTGAGTTCATTCCATAACATTTTTTCTGCTTTGGTAATTTTTTTGCGCAGGCGTTTTGCCAGTTTGAATGTTTCTTCAGGAGCATTGTAATAATAGGGAGGACGACTGGTCATCATGCAAATCTATATTATTTTTTTCCCCGCAAATAGTTTTCGTTTGCAATCAATTCATGTTTTGCCAAAGAAGTTGAAAGATTTATTTGCGGGGGTGGGGTGGGTGTCGCCCCCTATCTGTGTCTTTCCCCCAAGGGGGAAAGAAGTACGCGAGTTTCCCTCCCCTGCGGGGGAGGGACAAAGGGAGGGGGAAAACTACGGCAAGTGTTTCATTATCATCTTCACCACTTCATCCACATTACCAAACACTTCTTCATTCTTAAAACGCAGAACTTTTATATCAAATTCTTCCATAATTCTGTTGCGTTTTTCATCATGCTCTTTCATTTCTTCAGTATCATGCACTTCTCCGTCAAGTTCAATCACCAGTTTTTCTTTGTGGCAATAAAAATCGGCAATGTACCAGGCAATGGGGTGCTGTCTTCTGAATTTATATCCGTTTAAATTTCTGTTCCTTAATTCGTGCCAAAGAATTTTTTCTGCTTTTGTCATCTTGCGCTTTAACCTTTTCGCCATTTCAAAAGCTTCGGCAGGAGCGTTGTAAGTAAGATTTTCTTTATGGTCTGGTAATTTTTTCATTTTGTTTTTCTACCTCATCCTAAATCACCTCATCCTAAATCCTTCTCCTTGAGGAGAAGGACTTTTAAACGCACTCCCTTCTCCTTCAGGAGAAGGGACGGGGATGAGGTTTGGGCAGGGGTTAGGTATTTCCTGTTGCAAACATAAAACTATTTTTCCCCCTCCATTTATCCCGGTTAGAACAGAAAAGATATTATCTCTAACGAATAATCCTTTTTCTGTTACAGATAATCCTTTATCTGAAACAAATAATCCCTTTTCTGTAACGGATAATCCTTTATCTGAAACAAATAATCCCTTTTCTGTTACAGATAATCCCTTTTCTGTCACAGATAATCCTTTATCTGAAACAAATAATCCCTTTTCTGTTACGGATAATCCTTTATCTGAAACAAATAATCCTTTTTCTGTAACAGATAATCCTTTATCTGTCGCGCAAGTCATAAATCAATCAAAAAATGAATCTCATCCTCATAATGAGGTTGATTTCATTTTTCTTTAAATTATCTTTGTGCGTGAAACGCAGTGATTTTTGGCTATGAAAAAAAGAAGGATTAAGATTTTTCGCATAGCGATATATTACTGCAAATGTTTTTTGTCGCTGATTTTTATGTGGGAAGAAAAGAAAGTGAAACAAGATGGAGGCATTTGAAATATTTATTGATAAATGGTTTGCGCTCATGGAAGCCGAAAAGGAAAACAACAAACATTCTTTCAGTTATTGCAAAGCCAACTGGGATTTTGATTATCACCGGATGAAACAGGGAAAGAAAGATTCCAGCATCAGTTGCTTTTACAAGTTTTGCGAGGGAAACGGGGAATCGCCTGTTGAAAACATGATTCTTTTCCAAAAGGATTTAATCAATCCGGATGAACTGATTGATTTCATCCGTAAAACATATAACCTTGATGAGAATGATAATCCTAAACCTTAACCTTTTAACTTGTAACCTGTAACCTAAAACCTAAAAAACCATGGCAAAAGCAAAAGTAAAACGCGAATTCATTAACTTATCGGTTGATGCCAAAATCCAGTTCAGCCGCGACAGAGTGGTGGACATGACGGGCAATGCAAATTTTACTACACCCAATCCTTCGCTGGCAACGGTAGCCGCAGTAAACAATGATCTGGAAACAAAACATCTTGCGGCTCTGGGCGGTGGGCCCATGCAAACGGCAGCGCAAAATGCCGCTGAACTGGTGTGGAACGATACGATGGGCAAGTTAGCCGTTTATGTGGAGATCACTGCCGATGGAGATGTTACAAAAATCACCAGCGCGGGCTTTCATCCCACCAGCACCGAAAAACAGCCCACTCATGCGCCTGTAAAACCCGCAAATCCTAATATGAAACACAGCGATAATACCGGAGAGATTTTTTTTAGTTGCGATGCGGTGCCCGATGCCGAAACATACATAGCGCTTTTATCAACCGATGCCGCAGCGCTTGATATTGCTGCCACCAAAACTCAACTGATGATTGAACTTAATCCGCAAAGCAGCACGCCTGTGCCAATACCCATGCCTCCGCCAGTTCCTGTTCCTGCAAGCAGTGTGTTGCTGATAATAGATGTGAGCAGCCAGCGCAAAAAAATCATCACCGGTCTTGCCAGCGGCACACGCATACATGGAAAAATATATTGCACCAACAGCGCAGGCAGAGGACCCGACAGCGATGTGATTTCTATTATGGTGGCGTGATACAATGGATAATGGTTGATGGATAATGTATACCAAACCAACTCAGCTTTCCGAAATGTTTAAGTTCCAAGTTCCAAATTCCAAACCCCAAATTCCAAGGGAACAGCCATTGCTGTCGGCTGTTTCTTGGGACTTGGGATTTGGGACTTGATGTTTGGGGCTTTTTCATTTTTCGTAAACCTGCCTACCGATAGTATATAATGGAAATACATCAACCATCAACCATTAGCCATTAACCATTTACCAAATTCCTAAATCCCTTCCTGCTATAACATCAGGGAGGATTTTTTGTTTGCAGCGTGTTGGTTTTTTTACGCAGTGATATTAATATTAATATATTATCTTAGCGCATTCATTTATACTTCTGCTTTTCAGAAAATATCACAGGGTAAAAATCAAATCACAATGAAAAAAAATCTCCTCCCGGTATTTGTATTTACATCTGCCATCTTACTTCTTACTTCTTACTTGTCCTTTTCTCAAACATGGACTCAAAAAGAAAATTTTGGAGGAACGGCAAGAGCTGGTGCTGTGAGTTTTTCCATCGGCACAAAAGGATATTTTGGAACAGGACAAGATGGTTCAACAAAATACGGAGATCTTTGGGAATGGGATCAGCCGAGCAACAGCTGGACACAGAAAGCCACTTTGCCGGGAGGATTTGTCACCCAAGGAGGAGTGGGATTTTCCATAGGAACCAAGGGCTATATTGGAACAGGAGATGCGGGCGCACCGCCACAACAAGAGTGTCAGAATTTTTATCAATGGGACCAGTCCACTAATACATGGGTACAGAAAGCAAATGTTCCGGTAGGAGTAAATGGCGCTGTCGGATTTTCCATAGGCACCAAGGGTTACATAGGAACGGGGCATAATCAATCCTTCGTACAAATTACTAATTTACAGGAGTACGATCCTGCCACAGATACATGGACACAAAAGGCTCCTTTTGGTGGCGCTGCAAGGAATATGGCGGTCGGGTTTTCCATAGGTACAAAAGGTTATATCGGAACCGGATTTGATGCCACACACTATCAGGATTTTTGGGAATGGGATCAAAGCACAAACACATGGACGCAAATGGCAAACTTTGGAGGAACAGCAAGAAGAATGGCTGTAGGGTTTTCGATCGGTACAAAAGGCTATGTTGGAACGGGATATGATATTACTGGTAATAAGAGAGATTTCTGGGAATGGGATCAGGTAAGCAATACGTGGACATCAAAAGCTGCTTTTGGCGGAACCGCAAGAAATTATGCTACGGGCTTTTCCATTGGCACAAAAGGATATATAGGAACAGGAAGCGATGCTTGTGGTTACAAAAAGGATTTCTGGGAATTCACTCCTCCTGCTATTCTTTCTCCTACAATTTGCATGACAGTTTCCTCAAATTCTCCAGTAAGCACGGGTCCTAATTCAGTCGCCAGTGCGGATTTTAATTTAGATGGGAATGCAGATATAGCTACAGCAAGTAATAGTGGTAATTTATCCATTTTACTGGGAAACGGTGCAGGTGGTTTTAGCGCTTATACCAGTTACAGCATGGGGACAAACTGTGTATCACTCGCCATCGCGGATTTTAATGGAGATGGAATACCGGATGTGGCGACTGTTAATAATAGTACGCAAGCGGTGTATATTCGGTTAGGGAACGGAGACGGCACCTTTCAAGCTTCCTCCAATCAAGGAGTGGCTAATTTGCCTTATGATATTACCATAGCGGATTTTAATGGAGATTGCAATGCCGATTTTGCAACTGCAAACGATAATACTCAGGGTGTGTCCAGACGGTTAGGCAACGGAGCAGGTGGTTTTGGAGCTCAACTTGACTATGCGGCTGGCGGAGGGGGCACTCACTCAATCACCAGCGGAGATTTTAACGGAGATGGAAAAGTGGATTTAGCAATGGGTAATATTTCAACAAACAATATTTTTATAAAGATTGGCGATGGAACGGGCGCCTTTACCGGTTCAAACACCTATTCGGCTGGCGGAAGTCCTCTTCGTATGATTAATGCTGACTTTAACGGAGATGGAAAATTAGATTTGGCAACGACCAGACAAAGCCCCTATGTTGGGATATTACTCGGTAATGGCGATGGCACCTTTGGAGCTTCTTCCATCTTTGCTGCAAACAGTAATCCGGATGCATTATGCAGCGGAGATTTTAACAGAGATGGAAAATTAGATATTGCAACATCCAATTATGATGGCACTACAAGCAGTGTATCCCTATTTCTCGGAAATGGAGACGGCACCTTTCAAACTGCCAGCAACTTTTCTGCGGCTAACTATCCAAATGGAATCACTAACGCAGATTTTAACGGAGATGGAAAACCTGATTGGGCGGTGGCAAATCAAAATTCAAATAGTGTATCTGCATTCTTAAATTGTACTGTTCTTTGTAATCTAACTGTAACTATTAACACCGCCCTCACCACCAATGTTTCCTGCTATGGAGGCAGTAATGGTTCTGCAACAGTATCAGTAGTGAGTGGAGGAACTTCTCCTTATACTTATACGTGGAATACAACTCCTGCGCAGTCAGGTCCAACAGCAACAGGTCTTACCGCAACTAATTATTCAGTTCTCGTTACCGATGCAAATAGCTGCACGGCAACGGCAACTGTTACCATCACTCAGCCTCCGGTTCTTGGCGTTTCTGTTCCTTCTCATACAAATGTTTCCTGCTATGGAGGCAATAATGGTTCTGCCACTGCAACAGCAACAGGAGGTACTTCTCCTATTAATTATTTCTGGAATCCAACCAACCAAACTACTCCAACGGCAACAGGACTTATCGCAGACAATTATTATGTTTCTGTTTCTGATACATACGGCTGCACTGCAACTGCAAGTGTTACCATCACTCAGCCATCGGCACTTTCAATTACTACAAACACGAACAGTGTTTCCTGCAATGGCGGCAGCAATGGTTCAGCTACTGCAAATCCATCAGGAGGCACTTCTCCTTATACTTATTTATGGAGTACAAGCCCTGCACAGGCAGGTGCAACTGCATCAAATCTCACTGCAGGAACTTATTCTGTTCTTATTACCGATGCAAACGGATGCACGGCACCGGCAACTGTTATTATTACTCAGCCCGGCTTTCTTTCGGTATCTAACAGCGGCAATGTGACTATTTGTTCCAGTCAAGGCGCTTCCATCAGCGGCACAGCAGGCGGGGGAGTTTCTCCTTATAATTATAATTGGTCTCCATCAGCAGGTATCGGTTGCACCACTTGCAATTCAACAGGTGCATCGCCAACAATAACCACCACCTATACATTAACTGCTACCGATGCTAATGGCTGTACGGCAATGGCATTAGTAATGATTACAGTAAATCCAACTCCTTCTGTTAGTTTTTCGAGCACAACTCCGGGTTGCACAGGCGCTCCTGTTGATTTTACTAATACAGGAACTTCTTCAGGTGTAAGCTGGTCCTGGGCTTTTGGCAGCGGTTCTGTTCCTGCAACTGCAACAGTTCAAAATCCATCCGGTGTACTCTATACTACTTCAGGAACAAAGAGTGTTACCTTAACCACTACAAACTCAACAACAGGTTGTACCTCTGCTGCAACGCAAACCATCGTTATCAATCAAACTCCTTCAACTCCCATATCAGGAAGCAACAGTCCGATATGCTCAGGACAAACATTATCACTCACCGCAAGCAGCACGGGAACAACCTATTCATGGAGCGGTCCGAATAGTTTTACTTCCTCTTCACAAAATCCAACTATCGGAAGTGTTACCACCGCCAGTGCTGGATGTTATTCTGTAACTGCAACTACCAATGGATGCGCAAGTCCCGCAGCAATCACTTGTGTTACGATTAATCAAACTCCTGCTGCTCCGGTAGTAGGAAGCAATTCTCCTGTATGTGTCGGAAACGATATTAGTTTAACAGCAAGCGGTTCAGGTGTATCTTATTCTTGGACAGGTCCGGGTGGATTTACTTCCACCTCACAGAACCCGGTAATAACTCCTGCAACAACAAGCAATTCCGGTACTTATTCTGTTACGGCATCTAATAACGGATGCACAAGTTCTGTAGGAACAACTTCTGTTACTGTCAATCCAACTCCTTCTGCACCCACAGCATCCAGCAATAGTCCGGTGAATGCAGGAAATACTTTATCGCTCAGTGCAAGTACGATTGCCAGCGCAACATATAGCTGGAGCGGGAATACATTTTCATCTTCTTTGCAAAATCCAACTATTGCATCTGTCACCACTTCCAATGCAGGATGCTATACTGTAACTGCCACCGTAAACGGATGCACCAGTTCCGCAGCAATCACTTGTGTTACGGTTATTACCATTTCAATTACAACCAGCACGCAAAGTGTATCCTGCAACGGAGGGAATGACGGAGGAGCGGCAGTGACGAATGTAACAGGAGGAGCTTCGCCTTACACTTATTTATGGAATCCAACAGGAGAAACTGACCAGGCAATCTTTAATCTTTCAGCGGGAATTTATACCGTTACCGTAACCGATGCAATCGGCTCTTCTGCAATTGCAACAGTGAACGTTACTCAGCCATCACCCATTACCGTCATAACAGGCGGACAGGTGAATGTATCCTGTTTTGGAGGAAGCAACGGAAAGGTAAGTGCGATAGCGGGAGGAGGAACTTCTCCTTATTCTTATTCGTGGAACAGTTTCCCTGTACAAACTACAGCAACGGCATCTAATCTCTCTGCAGGAAATTATACGGTAACAGTTTCGGATGCCAATGGTTGCACGGGCACAAAAACCGTTGCCATTACTCAGCCCGTGGCTCTCACAGTTTCCATGACAATAACAAATACCAATTGCGGAAGTACTAACGGAATTGCAACCGCCAATGTTTCTGGCGGCACTGCCGCTTATTCTTATCTGTGGAGTAATGCTGCCACCACTTCTCAAATTTCAAATCTTGCATCTCAGACTTATTCTGTAACAGTAACCGATTCCAAAGGATGTATGGTAAATTCCTCTGCAACCATTGGCATCATTCCTTCTAATTTCAGTCTTGCCTTCAGCGGAACTCCGCAGAATGGACCCGCTCCGCTCAATGTAACATTCAGCAACACCACACCGAGCATGAGCAGCTATAATTTCACATGGTATTGGGGAGATGGAAATAATGTAAGTAACAACAACGCTACTGTTTTTTATACCTATAATTTTTCCGGCACCTACAATGTAGCATTGATTGCTGCGAGTATTGCCAATGGCTGCACCGATACATTGGTGAAAGCGCCTTACATTAATGTTACTGGTGCGGGCTGCACGCATAATGCAACAGTTACTCCTTCAGCTCCTGTTAATGCTTGTGTGGGCGACACGGTGATTTTAACTGCCGGCACAAATGCAGTTGCTCCGTTCACTTATCAATGGAATATTGGCGCTGTGGCAATCAGCGGTGAGAACAACAGTACCATTGCTGTCACACAAAGCGGATATTATTCTGTTACCATCATCAAAAATAATTGCCCTGTTACTTCCTCAGCCGTGCAGGTTAATTTCACCACACATCCGCAGCAGCCCGTTATTACTTCTGCCGGAAATATTGTTCCTTGTGTAGGTGGCTCTTCAACATTAACTTCTTCATCCATCAGCGGAGTTACTTATTCATGGAATACAACTCCCGTGCAAACCACTCAATCAATCATTGTGAACAGTTCAGGCAATTATGTGGTAACGGTAACCAACAGCGCTGGTTGCAGCACTTCTGCTGCACCGTTCACTGTGAACGCCTCTCTTGTGCAAGTACCTATTTGCCTCGTAACGGTTGATTCTATTTCTCAAAACAATATTATTGTCTGGGAAAAACAACTGAATCAACCCATTGATAGTTTCATTGTTTTCAGAGAGATTGCCACCAATAATTATCAGCCCATTGGCGCAGTTCTGTATGATTCGTTGAGTTTGTTTATTGACACCGTCCGCACAAAGTATTTTCCTAACACCGGAGATCCAAACTCAGGAACATATCGTTACAAAATTGCGGTCAGAGATACTTGCGGCAATTACAGTCCGCTGAGTCCCTATCATAATACCATTTACATCATCAACAACAGCGGAACTTTTTTCTGGTCTCAGCTTTACACAATAGAAAACGCATCCAATCCTGTAACCACTTATGATTTGCTGCGGGATGACAACAGCACGGGTGTATGGAATGTGATTAACAGCGTGGCAGGAACTCAGCAAACAGTTACCGATCCTAATTACGCCACGTATCAAAGTACCGCATCATGGCGCGTGAAAACCCAATGGGGCATTAGCTGCACGGCTTCCATCAAAAACCCTGTGTCGATGGCAACTAATCTTAACTCATCCAGGTCAAATGTTTATAAAGTGAATAATCCTATCTCGGTGAATGAAGCAGTAAATAATTTTTATGTAAATATATATCCGAATCCAAACAGCGGAATATTCACTCTTGATTTGAGAAATAATATTTCTGGTTCGGCAATAATCAAGGTGTATAATGTTCTTGGAGAAGAAGTGAAACAAATAAATTGTTTGGGATGCAAGAGTAAAACAACTATTGATTTGAGTAAACAATCAAAAGGAGTTTACTACTTGCAAATTTCAACAAATGACAAAGTGATAACGAAGAAGATAATTATTGAATAATTAATTAAACTTATAATTCACAGAAAGACGTTTAAGTATATTATTACTGAAGCGGTTTTCTGTTTAGTAAAAAACATTGAAATGAAAAAAATCTTAACACTTTTAGTTAGTTTAATTTCTTTTGCAATTACTGGTTTCCCGCAAACAACTTTTCAAAGAGCAATCGGAACTTCAGGAACCGATAACATCAGAGACATAAAGCAAACCAGCGATGGCGGATTTATTGCTGTTGGAAGTATGCCGGCTTCATCTGCAACTGATGTACTTGTAATCAGAACTAATTCTTCCGGAGATACACTTTGGACAAAAGGAATTGGAACTTCAGGTGGATCAGATTTTGATGACGGTTATTCTGTTGACATTACATCAGACGGAGGATTTATCATTGCTGGTTCTTCTGAGGGTTATGGCAGTGGCGCCTATTCTCAGGTGTATTTGATCCGTCTTAACAACGCAGGTAGTTTGCTATGGTCAAAAATATATGGAACCACTGCAAGCGTCAACAGCGGAGGGTATGGTGTTCAGCAAACAACTGACGGTGGTTTTGTTATTGCCGGTGGTTCACCCTTTGGCAACTGTATCATTAAAACTGATTCCAATGGAGATACGCTTTGGACCAGAACCCTTAGTGGCGGGGTTACAGCTTTGAAATCTATAAGGCAGACAAATGATGGTGGTTATGTAGTTGCCGGTGCTGGATTTGGTGCAGGAAGTACTGATTTTTATTGGGCTAAGTTGAACTCCGCAGGTAATTATTTATGGTCAAAAACTTATGGCGCTGCCAGTTTTGATGAATGTTACAGTATCATCCAAACTTCTGAAGGTGGATATTTAATTTCCGGCTATTCTAATGTTCCCCCTTTTGGTTACGATGCTATCCTTGTCAAAACAAACTCCATCGGAGATACCACATGGGTGAGCAGGTTTCATGGGGGTTGGGATGATTACTGTTATTCTGCAAACCAGACCCCAGATGGCGGATATATTTTATCCGGTAAAACACGCATTACAATCAGCGATTATGATGCCTGTTTGGTGAAAGTAAATTCATCTGGAACCGCAGTTCAATGGGCGAAAAGATACGGAACAACAAGTTTATCTCCGGGAGAAAACTTCAACTATGTGTCACAAACAAGCGATGGAGGATATGCTGCTGCCGGATGGGCAAATACTTTCGGTGCAGGAAGTGCTGAAGACGGTTATCTGGTAAAAACCAACAGTGCTGGCGCAACAAATATTTGTCATGAAACAAATACAACATTTACGAGATACTCAAGATCCGGTACAATTACAAATCCTGCAACCACTTCCGGTTATGCACCTTTTACAGTGATTTCATTTTCATCTGCTGTAAAAGGTACCGGTACGGTTTATAAAAACCTTGCTGTTCCTGTTTCCGGATTTTCTTTTACCAAGACAGACCGCACAGCAACTTTCACAAACACAACGGCAGATTTATCTTCTTACACTTATCTCTGGGATTTTGGCGATGGAACAGCTTCCTCTTCACAAAATCCTGTTCACAATTATGCTGTTGCAGGAAATTATAATGTTTGCTTAACTGCAACTGCTGCCTGTGGAAGCAATTCTATTTGCAAAAATGTTTGGCTGAGTGTTCCGCAAACAAAATTCCAGCGGGCATTTGGCGGAAGTAATTCAGATATAGGGCGCTCCATTCATAGAAATACTGACGGCTCCTACATTATTGCAGGAGAGACACAAAGTTTTGGTTCGGGCATGCAGGATATTTATTTATTGCAAATGAATACGAATGGCGGACTCAACTGGTCAAAAACTTTTGGAAGCACAAACAGCGAAGCAGGATATTCCGTAACAGAACATATAGCTGGTGGTGGAAATTATCTTTTAGCCGCACAATCCGGAGCATTTGCAGGCGGTGATGCTTTAATTATGACGGTGAGTACAGGCGGTGGACTTCTATGGTCACAGGCATTTGGAGGAGCATCGGGCGATTATCCTTATTCGATTATTGAAACTTCTGACGGTAAATTTGTTACTGCTGGTTATACGCGTTCACTTCCTTCCGGATATGAAAGCATGCACATTATGAAAATAAGTGATATAACCGGAGACACGGTATGGACAAGAGGATTTGACGATGCATTTAATGAAGGATATGGTTACGATGTAAAACAAACCAGCGATGGTGGTTATATTGTAACAGGGGAAACCTGGGCGAACGGACCAAGAGAAGTTTATGCTGTAAAAATGACTTCTTCTGGAGCCGTGTCTTGGAAAAAATCAATTCCTTCCGGAACAGGATATTCTGTGGCTGAAGTAAATGGAGGATATGTAATTACCGGTGATGAATCCACAACGAGTGCAGATGTTCTGCTGGTGAAAATTGATAACAGCGGTAACTTGTTATGGAAGAAAACGTATGGAGGATCAGGGTCTGATATAGGGTATGTCGTAAAACAAACTCCTGATAAAGGATTTATTATTGGTGGTTATACACAAGGGAGTTTCAATAATAATTCAGATGCATATCTTTTAAGAACTGATTCTGATGGTGGATTACTTTGGTCAAAAACTTATGGTGGTACCTGGTATGATTATGCATACTCGGTTGACTTGGCAGCCGATGGCGGATACATTCTCACAGGAGAAACCGGTTCGTTTGGCGCTGGCAATAAAGATGTGTATGTAATCAAAACCGACACGCTTGGAAGCAGCGGTTCTTGCAATGAAACAAATCCTCCGACAATAGTTTCGAGTTCTTCTCCTGCTGCTTCAGCTGTTGGAGGAACTATTAAATATCTGGGAACAAAAAATGGAAGTGGCGCTGTAACAGTGAGCCCATCCACCGTTACATCTTACCCATCACAAGTCAGCATAGCTTATTCTGTAATGACGCCCGTCACTTGTTTCGGAAGCACTGATGGAAATGTAAATGCATTCAGCGTAATTGGTGGAACTACTCCCTACACATACAACTGGAATACAGGCGGAACAACAAATATTATTAGCAATCTTCCATCCGGTTCTTATTCACTCTCTGTTTATGATCAGAACGGATGCAGCGGAAATATTTCTGCAACTATCACTGACCCGCCCAACATTACCTATACTGTTTCATCAACCAATGTTACCTGTAATGGATTTAATAATGGCACCATCACCATTAGTGCTGCTGGCGGCACAGGCGCATTAACCTACTGGGATGCTGCCTGCGCTTGTTACCAGCCCTCTAATATTTTATCTTCTCTTTCACCCGCCACATATACAGTCATTGTCAAGGATGCCAACAACTGCACAAAGTCCTCAACAGTAACCATCACGCAGCCGAATGTTCTTGCCGTTTCCAATACCATTACTAACATAACCTGTAACGCAGGAAATAACGGTGCGATTAATATCACCACTTCCGGTGGAACATTTCCCTATACATTCAACTGGTCACCGGTAGGATTGACTACGGAAGATATTTCTGGATTAACAGTTGGAAATTATTCCCTGTCTGTTACCGATGCAAACGGATGTACAAAAAACCAAACCTATTTAATTAATCAGCCGCCTGCAATCGCAGCAAGTATTTCTGTAACAAATGTAAACTGCAATGGTGGTAGCAACGGAACTGCCAATGTGAGTGTTTCTGTCGGTGTGTTTCCTTTCACATATCAATGGGATGCATTTGCAGGCTCACAAACTGCTCAGGTGGCGGTTGGTTTATCTGCCGGAACCTATTCAGTTGTTGTAACAGATGCGGATGGATGCACAGGAACATTTTCCACCACCATTACTCAGCCGGCTGTTCTTACTTCAACCATTACTCCTACCAATGTTGTTTGCAATGGGGGGAGCAATGGCAGCGTGAATTTATCCGTGAGCGGTGGAACCTCTCCTTATACTTTTTCTTGGTCAACTGCTGCTACAACACAAAATATCTCTAACCTTCCCGCTGGAAATTATTCTGTATCAGTTACAGACAGCAAAGGATGTGTGACAACAAACAGTGTTACTGTTGGTCAGCCGCCATTACTTACTTCAACAATAAATAAAACAGATGTTACCTGCAATGGCTTATGCAACGGCACTGCAACTGCCAATCCATCAGGCGGAACTCCACCGTATTTTTATTCATGGCAAACATCTCCAACTCAAACAACACAAACGGCAACAGGATTATGCCCTACTATTTACAATGTAAATATTTCTGACAACAATAATTGTCAGATAACACCCAACGTAACCATCACACAGCCGAATGTACTTACAGTTTTAATTTCTATAACTGATGCCACCTGCAATAATACTGATGGAAGCGCAACTGCAAATCCAACAGGCGGAACTTCACCTTTTACTTATAACTGGTCAAACGGAAATTCAAATCAAACAGCAAATAATCTTTTGGCAGGAAATTATTCTGTTGCAATAACCGATGTGAACGGATGTACTGCTACTGCTGCTGCTACTGTTTCTGTTATTTCAACACCTCAGCCGATTTGCATTGTAACGGTAGATAGTTTTTCCATACATAACCAGATTGTTTGGGAAAAACCAGCGAACGCTCCGATAGACAGTTTTAGAATTTACAGGGAAGTTGCTTCGGTGTTTACACCCGTTGTAACCCTTCCTTATTCTTCGCTAAGTTTATACACGGATACCACAACAGGAGTGAACCCGAACATCACTGCCTATCGCTATAAAATGTCCGCTATAGATTCCTGCGGAAATGAAAGCGTGCTGAGTTCTTATCACCGAACCATGCATTTGCAGATAGGTCCCGCAATTCCTCCTGCAAGTTTTAACCTTTCATGGAATGATTATGAGGGCATTACGATAACACAATACAGAATTATGAGAGATTCAGCATTTACAGGATGGAAAGCCGTTGACTCAGTAAGTTTTGGAACTAATGCATGGACGGATATTAATACGTATCCCGTAGCTGATACAATTTCTTTTTATTTAGAAATTGACCATCAGACAGGATGCACCTCTTCAATAAAAAACCTCCAGCCGATGGCGACAAATCTGAACACATCGCGTTCAAATGTTTACCGAGTGCAGGATAGTACACAGGTGAGTGTCAATACTATTCTGAATGTAAATGATGTAGTGATTTATCCAAATCCCTCAAACGGAAAGTTTAATGTGCAAATGAGCAGATTTGAAAATGTGCAGATGAAAATATATAATGTATACGGAGAATGTATTTATCAGCATATCTGCACATCCGCACATCAGCAGATTGATTTAAGTAAACAATCAAAAGGAGTTTACTATTTGCAAATTACTTCATCTGATAAAGTATTAACTAAAAAAATAATTATTGAGTAAACAATAGAGAAAACGAAATTGATAAGTTGAGAACAATAGTTGTTGTGTTTTTTTTATATTAGCGGTTGAATTAATCTGGCTGAAATTTATTTCCCCCCATAGCCAAACATTTTAAAGTGTATTGTTTTGTATAGAATTCCATCTTTTAGAAACTTATTATTAAAAACTCATAAATTCATCTCAAATGAAAAAAGTTTACTGCCCATTGCTCGCATCATTTTTTGCGAATGTTCTTTTCTTTAATTCAACTTCAGCGCAGATTCAGATGGTAAAAGACATTAATCCTATTCCATCTGTTCAGTATTCAAACCCGTCAAAATTCATTACCATAAACGGAACCACTTTTTTTTCTGCTTATAATGTAGATTATGGGTATGAGCTTTGGAAAACAGATGGAACCACTTCCGGAACAGCAATGGTGATGGATATTTCTTCCGGAAGCGGCTCATCAAATCCGGGCAACCTGACAAATGTCAACGGTTCACTTTTCTTTTCTGCAGCTTCAGGCGGTGTTGGGACTGAACTTTGGAAAAGCGATGGAACAGAAGAAGGAACAGAAATGGTGAAAGATATTTATCCTTCCGGATTTTCTTCTAGTCCACAACAACTTACAGTATTAGGAAGCACGGTTTTTTTTCAAGCCAACGATGGAACCAACGGAGTTGAATTATGGAAAAGTAACGGAACAGATGCAGGAACAGTTTTAGTAAAAGATATTTATTCCGGAAGTTCAGGTTCCTTTCCTTCCTATTTTACTTCTAATGGGTCCATCCTTTTCTTTCAGGCAAATGACGGAACCAATGGATATGAACTCTGGAAAACGGATGGAACTTCATTAGGAACAGTGATGATAAAAGATATTTATACCGGAGCTTCAAGTTCCAGTCCATATAAATTTGTTGCATTTGGTTCTACTGTATTATTTAGGGCTACGGATGCTGCCGGAGGATCAGAACTTTGGAAAAGTAATGGTACAACGATCGGCACATCTTTGGTAAAAGATATTTGGTCGGGCGCTTCAAGTTCTGCACCCGATTATCTGACTGCAAACGGCACATCACTTTTCTTTTCTGCCAATGAAGGTACTAATGGAATTGAATTATGGAAAAGTGATCCACCTTACAATTCAGCTTCAACAGCCATGGTTATGGATATTTATCCCGGAGTAACCAGTTCTTCTCCACAATACATTACAAATGTGAATGGAATTCTTTATTTCACTGCCAGTGATGGTGTTAATGGAATTGAACTCTGGCTCAGTGGTGGAGATGTATCAAACACTGGAATGGTAAAAGATATTTATGCAGGCGCTTCCTTTTCTTCTCCTAATAATCTTACTGCTTTTGGCTCTGTTCTATATTTTTCTGCCAATGAATCAACTGGTGGCCAAGAACTCTGGAGAAGCGATGGAACTACAGGCGGGACTGTTCAGGTAAAGGATATTGAAGCCGGAATAGGTTCTTCATCTCCGAATTATATTTATTCAAGCGGCACTTATTTGATTTTAGCTGCTACAACAACCGTTAATGGAACGGAACCATGGATAAGTGACGGAACATCTGGAGGAACCAACATGCTTTTAAACATCAATCCTGAGATAGGCGCATCCAATCCTTACTATATCACCAATGTAAATGATACAGTTTACTTTTTTGCAAATGATGGTGTGAACGGAATTGAATTATGGAAAAGTGATGGAACTTCAGGTGGAACGGTTATGCTGAAAGACATTTATGCGGGAGTTAACAGTTCGTATTCGGGTAGTTCTGATGGAATAATTAATATTAACGGCACTTTGTTTTTTATAGCACAGGATGGTATAAATGGTGTTGAATTATGGAAAAGTAACCGCACAACTGGCGGAACGGTAATGGTAAAAGATATATGGCCGGGTGCTTCAAGTTCTACGCCTAATCATTTTATGAATGTGAATGGAACTCTTTTTTTCTGGGCAAACGATGGTGTAAATGGAGCTGAATTATGGAAAAGCGATTCCCCTTACAATGCTGCTTCAACATCCTTAGTAAAAGATATTTATTCTGGTGTAAGTTCAAGCACTCCTAGCGGATCTTTTATCGGTTCAACGGTTAGTTTCAATAATTTACTTTATTTCCAGGCAAATGACGGAATCAACGGAAATGAACTCTGGCAGAGCGATGGTACAACCGGTGGAACTATCCTTGTAAAAGATATTAATTCTGGAATTAACAGTGGTTTGCCTAACGGACTTACAGTGAGCAATGGAAAATTATTTTTTTACGCAACCGATGTAAACGGTGTAGAGCTTTGGATAAGCGATGGAACAACAGTTGGTACTGTTCTTTTGAAGGATATAAATCCAGGTACTGCAAGTTCTTCACCAATTAATTTCTTTGACGATAACGGCATATTGTTATTTGGGGCAAATGATGGAAGCGGAAGTGAGTTATGGAAAAGCGATGGCACACTTTCAGGAACCATAATGATTAAAAATATTTTTCCAGGTGTTACTTCTACTTCCATATCAGGATTTACAAATACAGCTTCTACTTTATATTTTCGGGGAAAAGATGGTACTGCGGGTCTTGAATTATGGAAAACTGACGGCACAACCGGAGGAACTGTCTTGATTAAAGATTACAACCCGGGTTTTAATGCCTCTGTTCCATCAAGTTTAATAAATTTTCATGACACATTATTCTATACCAGCCGAAATTTAATTTACGGTACTGAACTTTGTGTAAGTAACGGTACAGTTCTGACCACAGCACTTGCTGCTGATATTTATCCCGGTGTTGGTTCATCGGGACCTTTGTTCCTTGCAAAGACTTCCAATACAATTTTCTTTTCAGCAAGCGATAGTACTAACGGAAGGGAGCTCTGGAAATTAACTATGCCTCCCGCTTTAGCCAGAACTGTTTCTACTACAAACGTTATTTGTACAGGAGGCTCGAATGGTTCTATTGATCTCTCTGTTTCTGGCGGTAATCAGCCCTACACTTATTTATGGTCAAACGCTGCAACCACTGAAGATATAAGCGGATTGACAGCCGGAACTTATTCAGTTGTTATCACTGATTCATGGGGCTGGCAAAAAACAAATACAATTGTAGTTTCACAACCCTCCCCAACAATAATTTCAATTTCATCTCAGTCTAATGTTTCTTGCAGCGGTGGTAGTGATGGTACCATTAATCTTTCTATTACAGGCGGTGGTACTGCACCTTACACTTACTTATGGTCTCCCGGAAATGCAACTACACAAAATATTTCCGGATTGACTGCAAATAATTATTCGGTATTAGTTACAGATGCTCTCGGTTGTACAAATACATTTTCAGCAATTGTAACTCAACCTTTGCCAATTGCAGCAAGCACTTCTGTTACTAATACTTCTTGCAATGCCGGTTCTGACGGAACCGCAACCGTGTATGCATCGGATGGTATTCCACCTTATTCTTATTCATGGAATACTTCTCCTGCTCAAACTACTCAAACAGCAACCGGTTTGATTGCGGGATCCTATAGTGTAACAGTAACAGATGCAAACGGATGTACAGGAAAATTTTCTGCATCAATTTCTCAACCACCTGCATTCTTTACCAATGTTATAACGGCTGATGAAAACTGCAGTGGCGGAAGCAATGGCGGTGCTAATTTATTTGTTGGCGGTGCAACACCTCCTTATACATATTTATGGTCAAACGGTGCTACTACTCAGGATATAACAAATGTTACTGCATCTTCTTATACTGTTACAATAACTGATAATAATGGCTGTACTAAATCAGTGATTGCTGTAATCAACCAGCCTGCTACTTTTTCTGCACCTGTTTCAAAAACAGATGTTACCTGCTTCGGTTTGTGTAATGGAACAGCAACAGCAACTCCAAGCGGTGGAACTGCTCCCTATATTTATTCCTGGCAAACCACTCCAACACAAAGCACCCAAACAGCAACGGGATTGTGTCCGGGAAATTATAATATCACTATCACTGATAATAATGGATGCGTAATCACCCCGAACACTTCCATTTCAGAACCTGCAGTACTCACTACATCTATAACAAACACAGGAGCTACCTGTGGAAACAACGATGGCACAGCTACAGCAACACCCGCAGGAGGAAATGTACCATACACTTATTTGTGGACTAGTGGAAGCACCGCACAATCTCCAACAGGACTTGTACTTGGAAATTATACTGTAACCGTAACCGACAGCAAAGGATGCACAACTTCTGCAACCACCACTATTACTGCCACCACTAACGGTCAGGAAATATGTATGGTAACGGTTGACAGCACTTCCACCAAGAATGTGATTGTATGGGAAAAACCAATTGCAACAAACATAGATAGTTTCAGAATCTATCGCGACATTGCTTCGGTGTATACCTACGTGGGCGGTGTTTCTTATTCTGCGCTCAGCACATTCACAGACAGTGGTGCTGGCATCAATCCGAACTTCACATCTTACATGTATAAAATGTCTGCATTGGATGTCTGTGGAGCAGAAAGCGCACTCAGTTCATTTCATAAAACCATTCATAATGCTGTGAGCGCTGCACTTCCTTCAGGTTATGCTCTTGACTGGGATGATTACCTTGGATTCTCAGTTGCTCAATACAGAATTTTGAGAGACACAAATAATCTGGATAATTGGGTGCCGATGGATTCCGTTCCGTTTAGCATCACTGCTTACACCGATCCGATTCAGTGGGATTCTGTGGGATATATGATTGAGATTGACCATCCGGGCGGATGCAACATCACTATCAAAAACCCTGTGCCGATGGCAACCAACCTGAACTCATCACGCTCGAATGTTTACAGAGTGCAGGATAGTACGACTGTTAATGTGAACGAGATGGCTGATGGATTCATTGCTAATGTATATCCGAATCCAAGCAGCGGAATATTCACAATACAAATGGCAGATGGAAGAGGGAAGAGGGCAGATGTAAAAGTTTACAATGTGCTTGGAGAATGTGTTCATAAATCCTTACTCCTTACTCCTAAATCCTTAATTGATTTAAGGAATCAATCCAAAGGAGTTTACTACTTGCAAATTTCAACAAATGACAAAGTGATAACGATGAAAATAATTATTGAATAACAGTAACCTTTCATCATAGAAAAACCCCGTACATAGATAGTATGTGCTGGGTTTCTTTTTTGTTTAGTGAGTTTGCAGAATCCATCTGCTAATTATTCTTCATCAACCGCTTCAATGTTTTGTCAATATACTTTTCCGTTGGCAGTAACGCATCCTGAATTCGTTTTGCATAGCGGATGCTGGCAAGTATTTCATTTTGCTTTTCTTCTACTACTTTCTTTTGCAGTTCAATTAATTGTTTTTGCTTTTGAGTAATGCGCAAAGCACGGAAGATGAAAACAGCGAAGACAAGTACAATGAATAAAGTACAAAGTACAAAGTACAATATAATCTTTTGCCTCCTGCTCTCTGCTTCTGCCACTGCCGCTTGCTTATCTGCTTCAGCTTTTGTTGCGGCTTCTTTTTTATCAAATTCGTATTGCATCTCGATTCGGGTTTGCTTTTTGGTATTCTCTTCGTTGGCAATGCTATCTCTGTATACAATGTAGAGTTTGTAATGTTCTAAGGCAAGTTTGTATCTAGGAGTTCGGAGTTTGGAATAAAGTTCGCTGATATTTTGCTCCCATTCCATTACTCCCTCTTTACTTCCGATTTCTATGGATAAGGCAAGAGCTTTTTGCAAATACTCTTCAGCATCCTTAAACTTACCTGCGGAAGAATAAAGCGAACCAATATTGCCAAGGTTAGTGGCAATTCCGCTTTTCCTTCCTAATTCTTCATCCATTTTCAATGCTTTGAAATAATAGTCAAGTGCTTTCTTATTTAAGGAATCCCTTCTGACATCCGACTTCTGACATCCTGCTTTTTTATCATAGACAATACCGATGTTGCTGAGCCAGATTGCAATTCCATTTTTATTTCCGAGTTCTTCCGCAATTTTCAATGACCTGAAATAATAGGTTAATGCTTTGTTGAATAATGAATCTCTTTTGATTTCTGTCTTTTGGCTTCCCGCTTCTTTATCATAGATATTCCCGATGTTGCCAAGGTCTGCTGCAATTCCGTTTTTATTTCCGAGATCTTCAAACATTTTCAATGATTTAAAATAATAGTCAAGTGCTTTTGGGTAATCGCCTTGAAAATCATAAACAATTCCGATATTTCCGAGACGTTTTGCCATTCCTGTTTTATCTTTTATCTCTTCATCTATTTTCAGCGCCTTGAAATAATAGTCAAGTGCTTTTGGATAATCGCCCTGATAATAATAGACGGTTCCAATATTACCAAGAGCAGCGGCTTTGCCTTTAGCCCATCCCTTACTCTTCTTAGAGGGAATGGAATTTGCAATGGCGAGAGCTTGACTGGCAAAAACAAGAGCGGTATCATAATTGCCAGAGAGAAAAAATTCGCGGGAGAGAAGATTTAAATGAATAACTTTATTCGTATCGGGTTTTTCTTTTTTAAGGAGGGAGAGGAGGGAGTCAATCTTTGCGCTTTGCGCGGAGCAGTAAACAGTAGATAATAGACAATCAGCAACAAAACAAATTGTTTACTGTTTACTGTGTATTGTTTACTGATTTTCATTTTCTACTTCACTCTTATTTTTTTTCATCGGCAAATATACCAATCAGTTTGTTTTTTAAAACAGAAAGAAGAATTGAAGAAAAGAAAATTATAATCAGGTTAGCACGGAAGTGGGGATTATTTTTTCACTCAAATTGTATTTGCTGCTCAGATGAAACAACTATCTGGGTTTGCCTTTGTAGACAGACACTGACAGCGATGTTATTTCAATTATGGTAGAATAAAAATATTTAGTGTTTAGAAATCAGAATCCCTCCTGACTTGTAAATGTCAGGAGAGATTTTTTTTGTTACCACATTGCATAAAATTAAAAACAAGACAAAAGTATCCGTGCGGATACTTATTAAAAAAAAGAATTCTGCCTGCTAAGATAAAAGCGGGTGTTACCATAGAAAGAGTCCTGCTTGAGCAAAATTCATAAGAGATTGTCTTAAACAGATACTAGTTTGCTTCAGTTTTATATGAGTTTGTTATAAAAATTATAATTTTCTTCAATTCT
Organism: Bacteroidota bacterium; assembly: GCA_016213405.1. Classification (NCBI taxonomy): domain Bacteria; kingdom Pseudomonadati; phylum Bacteroidota; species Bacteroidota bacterium. Next base: position 14,623 of record JACRAM010000114.1, on the reverse strand, counting down.
TCTCTCTCTTTGAAAAAGCAATGAGATTGGTATATTTGTCGTTCAGTCCAAGACCATGCAGGAACAAGAAATACACTTAGATAACTTTCTGGAAAGGTGGAACAGAACAGGTAGATGATATTTTAGTAATCGGTGTAAGAATATACATCATGCATAAAGAAAAAGCACAGGAACTTTTAGAATGGCTTTATAAAGAACTTGAGCGCGCTTCTCAGGAAATGAAAGATGCCCGCGAGCAAAGAGCATATACCAAAGAAGCCCACCTCGAAGGAAAAGCAGATGCGATACTGCGTATCATAAAAAAACTGAAGCTTGAATAAGGAAATATTCCTGTTACTCGTCAATATTCCCCCCCCCGCAAATAAATCTTTCAACACCCTTTGCTAAACTTTGGTTTTGGTTTACTTTTGCTTTGTGGGAAAATGAAGTGGGTTTACAATAATAAACTATCAACTCTTGAAAGGCGAAAACTATATACTTGTAATTGCTATTGATAAATACATTGATAGTTCATTCCTTTCTTTAAACAACGCAAAACTTGATGCTAAAAAATTAATAGATGTCCTTGTGTCTAAATATGGTTATAAAACAATAAAAAAACCATTATTTGATAATGAAGCAAACAGAAGCAGTATTAAGTGCATTAAGTGTAATTTAGCGGGCGCATTAAAAAAAAAGAAAGCTAAACAATATGAAACGTAGAAATTTTATTTTGGGTGCGCTTGCCTTGTATCCAATAACTATGCTTGCAAAAATTAAAACAAAAATATTTATGAGAACTGATAAAGGATTTAAAGTAAGTGCCGGAGAAGCCCGTTTTGGTGAACACTACAAAATGAAAGGTGTCACTTTAAATAACTTAGATATCAAAATTTCTACTTCTGACACCGAAGGAGATTTGGCAGTTTTTGAACAGACAGGACTCACACCAAAAGGCGGACCTCCATTACACATTCACCCGTTCCAGGACGAATGGTTTTATGTTATTGATGGAGAATATCTTTTTCAAGTGGGGGAAGATAAATATCAAATGAAAGCTGGCGACACTATTTTTCTTCCGAGAAATGTACAACACGCTTTCGTTCAGCTAACAGAAAAAGGAAAGATGATTGTTTCTTATTTGCCGGCAGGAAAAATGGAAGCATTTTTTAAGGTAACCGACAAATGGACATCTCCTCCTGCTAAAGAAGAAATCGCAAAAGTTTTTGCAGACCATGATATGACAGTTGTTGGGGCACCATTGAAAGTTGACTGACAATGAATACCCATTCGTGTCCTCTAGTCCCAGCAGTCCGAAGGACTCCTTCGGAGAGTCTCCTGAAAAGCTCTGCGTAAAACACATCAGTGTCCCGAAACGGAGACACGGATGAGAAGAACAATAAAATGAAAATATATATATTATCCGGACTATCTGTTTTCCTCTGTGCATTAACTTCCTTCGGACAAGTTAACCCGGCTTGGGAGCAATGGATTCAAAAAAATCATTTGGAGTTTCAATAACTGATACAAATGACTTTCGTGACCTTTCATTTCTTAAAGAGGTTTTAAAGGATAAAAAAATAGTTTTTCTCGGAGAAAATAGTCATGGAGTTGCGGAGTTTACTTTGTTAAAATCAAGAATGGTGAAATACCTTCATGATTCATTAGGATTTGATGTGCTTGCTTTTGAAAGCAATGCCGGTGATGCCTATAACGCGAACCTGAATATATCCACTGCAGATGTTCGCACGTCCATTTACAATTCGCTCAGTTCACTTTGGCATGTTGAAGAAATAGTGCCCTTATTTAATTACATAAAAAATACTCATTCCACAAAAAATCCTTTGGATGTTGCAGGAGTGGATTATCTGGCGAGTAATGGAAGTTATTCGTTTTCCCGTTTCTTATATAACCTTATTCTTCCTGTAAATCCATCGTATGCAAAAGAAATAAAGGAAAGCGATTCAATGCTTACCCGAATGGGAGTTCGTAAGTGGACGATTGGAAATATTTTGAGTAAAGAAGAAAAAGACCTTTACAAAAGCATGAATGATAAAGAGATTTTGGTTTATTTCAATCTGATTGATTTTATTAATAAGAATGAAGATAAATTTCAGAAGAAGGAGAGTCAAAATATTATAGCAGCGAAATTTTTTATCCAATCGCGTATTGAATTACTTCACTATAGCAACCGAGACAGCGCCTATATGGCAAACATATTGCCTAGAAAAAATTTGAATATGACTAAATTAATTGCCAAATTCAGAGATTATATAATGTCGCAGCATCTGAAATTTTTAACTACAGCTCTTTATCCCGGAAAAAAAATTATTGTCTGGGCTGAAGATTCTCATATTGCAAAATGGAAATATCACTTGGCAACCGATTCCTCTTACTACAAATCAACCTACACTATTGGGTTTTTAAGTTATAGCGGGAAGGGTTGCTATGTAATGTCTCAAGTATCGGAAAACTCTAATCCTGAAAGATTGATTTATGAATTCAGAACCCCAACAGATAGTTTGTCTGTAGAAAGAATAATGCATGGCAGTGGGTATGAAAATACTTTTGTTGATATGATTCATCAGACTAAATGCGAAGGAAACTCCTGGATGTTTGAATCTTCAAAATGGACCGAATGGACAGGAGAAGATGTGTCAGAAGAAGAAAACATCAGGAATGTTTTTGACGGATTTATTTTAGTCAACAAAATTACACCGCCAAAATATTTGAAATATGACTATGAGTACCTGAGAAAAAGATGAGTTTAATCCAGGCAGTCCGAAGGACTCCTTCTGACCTTCGGAGCAAAGCGAAGAGACACTGCTGAGAAGAAAGGCGGACTGACTTTGTATGCAGACAAATTATTTTTCATAGTTTTGTTTATGTTTCGGGGTTGTTAATTGATAAACAATAAAAGTTGACACACAAATTTTAAATCAGTAAAAAATGAACAAGAAAACATTATTAATCATTGCTGCCATTCTGTTTATAGCAGGAGGAGTAAGCATGGGTTTTGGAATTTTTTGGCAACTTTCCGTTTCAGAAACAGAAGACCGATGGAATCATCATCATGAGATGGTTGGAGAATTGTTGAAAAAAACAGAAATTGCTCAAGCATCGCAAGATCCAAAAGCACAAGAATTGCTAAAAGAACTTGAAAAAGAAAACCGATATGTAAAATATGCTGACAAAGACAAAGAAAATCAGCAAGGTGAACGAAATCTTTATTTAGGTATTGGTTTGCCATTGCTGATAATAAGTGTATTTCTATTTTTAAAATCAAAGAAAAGAACTATTGCCTGATGATATTAAAGAATAGTTTTATTTTCAATTTTTCACACGCATACCCTTAGTCTAAGCAGATCCTCTGCCTCGAGACTCTGATGAATACCCGGCAGTATCCCAAAAGAGGAGATACTGATGGAACAAAAAAAATAAAAACAAGTTAAACTTTGCCAAAATCAGGTCGTCTAAAGAACAAATATCAGAAATGAAAAAAATATTATTTATTATTTGCACAACGCTTACCGCTTCTATTACAAGTGTGTTTGCACAATTGCCCCCGGTAGCACAGGCATTGTATGACTCAGCATTTGCTAATGATCCTATACGAGGACAATATTCAATAGATAGCGGAGCCGTAGCCATGGCAACTGCTGACGGCAATTCGTTTTATCTTCAATGGTTTCCAACAGGGGGAACACCAAATAGTCATCCCTTATTAGTAACACTACATGGAAGTGCCGGCAATGCCTTTGATGAATTTTTTATTTGGCATGACTATGTTAAAGCAAAAGGTGTTGGAATAATTGCAATGCAATGGTATAGAGGATATTCAGTACCCTATCCTAATGAATATTTTGGTGATATTAATCTGTACGAATACATTGATACTGCATTAACACGAATACAATATCCTTCTAATAAAGCTTTTTTTCATGGGTTTAGTCGCGGCTCTGAAATATCGTATGCCGTTGCTTTTCGTGATGTGTGGCCACCCAAAGGGAAAAATTATTTCTGTACGATAATGTCAAACTCAGGACGAGTTGAGCCCGATACAACTTATTTATATGTTCAAATCAACTCTGGCATGTATGGGCACACTTTCTATAACGGAAAAAAATGGGGTATGTTTTGTGGTGGGAAGGATGTGGGAATTTTTTCGAATTGCCAATCCATGGATAGTTCTAAATTGTGGGTCGAAGCAAATAATGGAGTTGTTGGTTTATTCATTAAAGACGATTCTTTAGGACATGGCGGGTTTCAACTGACCCCCGCTTATATTGACTCAGCATTAAACTATTATTTATCTTGTTATTTCGCTTCTTCAGTGGTAGAAAATTCAAAAAATCATACTATTAAAGTATTCCCGAATCCCTTTTCGGTAAAGACAACTTTGCAGGCAGATATGTTTTTGAAAGACGCTTCGTTGATAGTTTACAATTCCTTCGGTCAGACAGTAAAACAAATGAACAATTTATCGGAACAAACAATTATTTTTAACCGGGACAATTTACCAAGTGGACTGTATTTTCTTCGACTGACTCAAGACAATAAAACCATCTCGGCAGACAAATTAGTAATCACCGACAACTGACTTAGTCCAGGCAGAGTCTCCCGCAAGGAACTTTCTGATGGAACAAAAATGAACTAGTTAAACCTTGTTATTATTTATTCATCTAAAGAACAAATATCAACAATGAAAAAAATATTATTTATTATTTGCACAGCGCTTAGCACTTCTATTACAAGTGTGTTTGCACAATTACCTCCCGCAGCGCAAGCATTATATGATTCAGCGTATGCCCAGGATCCAATAATTGTGGATTCCGCTTTAACGAATGGGGCGCAAATACTTGCAACTCCTGATGGGAATTCATTTTATGTACAATGGTTTCCTAACGGTTCAGCCCCAAACACAACACCGCTTATTGTTTCAATGCACGGTTCGCATTGTAATGCTTTCATGGAGTTTAGAAGCTGGCATCAACAAGCGCTGCAGCATGGCTGCGGAATAATTGCTCTTCAATGGTATCGCTATCGCCCCAATCCACCCTACGATTACTTTCCTGATGATACCCTTTATAGTTATTTTGATTCAGCATTGACCAATATCAGTTACCCTTCGGGCAAAGTGCTGCTTCATGGTTTTAGCAGGGGTTCAGCCCGTTCGTATGCAATTATATTTAAGGATATTCAAAGCGGCAATAATTATTTCTGCACTACCATATCTAATTCCGGCAGTGCAGACCCCAATTATCCTTTGTATGATTCCATCAATAGTGGCGTTTATGGACCCAATGTTTTTGCAGGCAAGCATTGGAACTTGTTTTGCGGGGGTCTTGATACAATTGTAGGATGTGCTAAAATGACAAATACACAAACATGGCTGCAAGGGCAGGGAGCTACTGTTGATATATTCATTCAAGACCCTGCCTTAGACCACGATGGTTTTCAAATGCAGTCAAGTTTTGCATATAAAGATTCTATTCTGGATAATTATCTCTTGTGCTATAACGGAACGTTGTCGGTTGGAGAAGAACTAAATAAAACAGGCATTCGTGTTTTTCCAAATCCTTTTTCGTGGGAGATAACTTTAAAAATGAAAGACAATTTTAACAACGCAACCTTAACAGTTTATAATTCATTCGGGAAGCAAGTAAAACAACTGAAAAATATCAGCGAACAGACAATCACCTTGCACCGCGATAATCTTCCAAGCGGACTGTATTTTCTTCGACTGACTCAAGACAATAAAACCATCTCGGCAGACAAATTAGTAATCACCGACAACTGACTTAGTCCAATCAGTCCTGTTAAGGGACTCTGAGAGGAGATACTGATGGAACAAAAATAAAATGTTTATCGTACTTTTACCTGCGAAATGAGCTTTTACGACCTCACAAAAGAAGAACGGGCAAAACGTGTTGGGCAAATCAGCAGCGATATTCTTTCCGGCATCAATAAAAACGATCAGAGCAGGGTAGCTGACTACTTTTCAGATGAGGACACCTACATCAGAAAGTCAGCTTATCTGACTATCGGGAAAATATATCATGCAAACAAAAACCTGCAAAAGAAAATAATCAAGCTGCTTGATACACTGCTGGCTGAAAAAGAATTTAAAATCCGGCAGACAGTTATAAATTCTGCCGGTGAAATCGGAATAAAAGCGTTTAACACAGTTGAATATTTTTTTGACAAAGGGCTTTTTGATGAACACCATTCCATAAGAAATGCAGTGATAGGTTCGGTCAAAAAGATGGGGGAGAGAAACGCGAAGCCGGTTTTAAAATGGGCGAAAAAATATTTACATCATCCGGATAAAGAAGTTCGCAGGGAAATTTGCCATGGCATTGAACTGCGCGGAAGAAAATATCCGCAGGATATTTTGCCAATGCTCAAAGAATTACAACATGACAAAACCGCAAGAGTGCGAAACACGCTCATTCATGTGCTCGGACAAATTGCCTATAAAAAAGGATGCCTTCAAACAGTAATAGCAGATTTAAATAAATGGAGCAATAAAGAATTAACTGATAAAGCAGTTGAAGAAATCATTGATGTTCACAACCGCTATAAAAAATTTTCGGTTCTCACGCAAGCGCAGGCAATTGATTATATCAGCAAACATTATAAAAAATGAACCGAGTTAGGCAGGGATGGTTTCTTTAGTCCCGGCAGTTCTCCTGAAAAACTCTGCGTAAAACACATCCGTGTTCCGAACTCTTTGTTAATTTAATTTCGTCTAAAACCCGCTTTAACTGATTTGTTTATCTGAAAGGTTTTAGTATGTTTGTGCTTGCTCATAATTTAATCCATTACACATGAAAAAACTTTACCCAACAAAATCACTTCTCACTGCATTTTTTTTATTGATAATTATCAATTGCAGCGCTCAATTCGCCAAATACGAATGGGCGAAAAAAATCGGAAGCACAAGTTTTGATGCGGCATCCAGTATAGTCCTTGATTCCTCCGGCAATATTTATATCACGGGTTCTTTTCAGGGGACAACCGACTTTGACCCGGGCGCTGGAACAGCAAATCTTATTTCGGCAGGCGGTGCTGACATCTTCTTTGCAAAATATAACAGCAACGGAAATTACATTTGGGCGAAAAGCATTGGCAGCATAAGCACTGATTATGGATACAGCATAGCCGTTGATACATCCGGCAACGTTTATATCACAGGTTCTTTTGATGAAACAGCCGATTTTGACCCGGGCGCAGGAACGGCTAATCTCACTGCGGTAGGTCTTACGGAAGATATGTTCTTTGCAAAATACGATGCAAGCGGCAATTACCTCTGGGCAAACAACATTGGCAGCACATGGTTATCTTATGGATACAGCCTTACCGTTGATAAATCCGGCAATGTTTTTATTACGGGTACTTTTCAAGGCACAACCGATTTTGACCCGGGTGCAGGCACCGCTAATCTCGCTTCGGTGGGTGGTACTTATGACGTCTTCTTTGCAAAATACGATGCAAGCGGCAATTACCTCTGGGCAGGAAGTATCGGGAGTTCTACAGGCAGTGATTATGGATACGGTATAGCCGTTGATACATCCGGCAATGTTTATATCACAGGACGATTCAAAGGCGCATCCGATTTTGACCCGAGTGGAAGTACAGTCACTCTCACTCCTGTGGGTGGTTATGACATCTTCTTTGCAAAATACGATGCAAGCGGCAATTACCTCTGGGCAAAAAACATTGGGAGCACACTCGATGATGAATCGCATGGTCTAACCATTGATGCCACCGGCAATGTTTTTATCACGGGTTATTTTCGAAGCACAGCCGACTTTGATCCGGGCGCTGGAACGACTAATCTCACTTCGTTGGCTAGTTGGGACGTCTACTTTGCAAAATACGATAGCAACGGGAATTACCTCTGGGCAAAAAATATTGCAGGTACAGGCACTGATTATGGGTACAGTATAGCCGTTGATACCTCCGGCAATGTTTATATCACGGGGTCTTTTGATGCCGTAGCTGACTTTGACCCGGGCGCAGGTTCTGATAATATCACCCCGGTTGGAGGTGAAGATATCTTCTTTGCAAAATATGATAGCAGCGGTAATTACCAGTGGGTAAAAAGCATTGGGGGTACAAATACTGATAAAGGCAGTAGCGTAGTTCTTGATGCCTCCGGCAATATTTATGTCACGGGGTATTTCAATCTCACAGCCGACTTTGACGCAGGCGTTGGAACAGCTAATCTCACGGCATCCGCTGGCGACATTTTCTTTTTAAAATACGGTCTCTGTAATTTATCCGCAAACCTTTCTTCAACGGGGGAAAGTTGTTTGGGAAACAGTGATGGAACAGCAACTGTAGTTGCAGGCGGTGTTTCGCCTTATACTTATTCATGGAATACTTCTCCCGTACAAACAACATCAACCGCTACAGGATTAATGTTCGGTAGTTACACAGTTACTGTTACAGATGCAGTGGGATGTAACAGGAAAGATAATTATGCTGTTCCTTTGCTTCACGGTGCCTGGTCACCCAAAGCAGATTTCGGAGGTGTATCCAGATACGGGGCAGTTGGTTTTTCTATAGGAGGAAAAGGATATATAGGCACCGGGCTTGATGGAACAATTTCCAGAAAAGATTTTTGGGAATATGATACAACTTCTAATGCATGGACTCAGAAAGCAGATTTTGGCGGAACGGCAAGATATTTTGCAGTAGGTTTTTCCATTGGCACAAAAGGATACATTGGAACGGGAACCGGTGGAGGTTCACAACAAGATTTTTGGGAATGGGATCAGGCATCAAATAACTGGTTGCAAAAAACAAACTTTGGCGGAACAGCAAGATATTCGGCAGTTGGTTTTTCTATAGCAGGAAAAGGATATATAGGCACCGGTTACGATGGAACATTTGTAAGAGATTTTTGGGAATACGATACAACTTTAAATACATGGACTCAGAAAGCAGATTTTGGCGGAACGGCAAGAATGAACACTGTTGGCTTTTCCATCGGAACAAAAGGATATATAGGTACCGGATATAGCAGCACTGCGCCTAACTATAAACAAGATTTTTGGGAGTATGACCCGACAGGAAATGCGTGGCTGCAAAAAACAAATTTCGGAGGAACAGGAAGGCAAAGTGCAGCTGGTTTTGCAATCGGCACAAAAGGATATATTGGAACCGGATCAAATGGTAGCACTTACTACAAAGATTTCTGGCAATATGACCAGACAACCGATATTTGGTTGCGCAGAACGGACTTTCCCGGACCTGCAAGATACAGCGCATCTGCTTTCTCTATTGGAAATTATGGGTACATGGGAATAGGATATAATAGTTCTATCTCCACTTATTACAAAGATTTTTTCAAATACGACCCATCGCAAGACCTTCAGATAAATGTTACCTCCACCAATCTTACTTGCAATGGCAGCGGAAACGGAAGCATCAGCATAACTGCCTCCGGAGGACCTCTGCCTTATTTATATTCGGATAACGGAGGAAGCAGTTATCAGGCGCCAAATACTTTTTCGAATTTATCTGCCAGTACTTATACGGTTGTGGTGAAAGATAATTGGGGATGTAAAACATCTTCTTATTCCGTTAGTATTACCCAGCCGGCAGTACTCTCTTATTCTGTCAGTTCTTCTAATGTTACAAGCTGCATGAGCGGTTACAATGGAAGCATTACTGTAAATGCAAGCGGGGGAACAACTCCCTACCGGTATTCAGATAATGGAGCAAGCACATTCCAATCTTCAAATATTTTTTCAAATCTTGCTCCGGGTACTTATTCTGTAACCGTAAAGGATACTAACAATTGTACTTCTCCCACTACTACAGTCACTATTACTCGTCCCGTTGCTGCAATCGCTTTTTCAGCAAATCCTATAACAGGCAACATACCGCTGGTGGTCACTTTCACCAACAGCACTACTAACCAGGCACAATACACTTACAACTGGAACTGGGGCGATGGAAATTCCCTGAGTTCAAACAACGTAACTGTTTTTCATACGTATTCAACTCCGGGATTATTTGACGTAACACTCACTGCAACAAATATTATCACCGGATGTATTGATTCACTTAAGCAGATACAATATATTAATGCAACAGGTACATCCGGCTGCACTCACTCGGCAACCGTTTCTCCTGCCGGTCCTGTGAATCTCTGCAATGGCGATACTATTATTCTGCTGGCTGGAACTAATGCCGCTCCGACCTATACGTTACAATGGAACCTCAACAGTTCTGTCATTACAGGAAGTACCAATGACACTTTAGTAGTTACCCAAAACGGATTTTATTCCATAACCGTTACCGATTTCAACGGATGTTCGGTAACCTCTGCCGATGCGCAGATAACCTTTTTTACTAATCCTGCTCAGCCAACCATTTCTTCTTCAGGTGTTATTGACCCCTGCACAGGAACTTCTGTTACCTTAACTGCATCCACCATTGCCGGAGTGACTTACTCATGGAATACCGGTGCAACCACAACAAGTATTAGTGTCAGCAGTGCCGGTAATTATTGGGTTACCGTTACCAATGCAAATGGATGTACTGCTGTTTCATCGGTTTATCCTGTAAGTTCATCTTCAGTTCCTGCGCCTCCCATCTGCCTGGTAACAGTTGATACTTCTACCAATACACAAAATGTTGTTGTGTGGGAAAAACCTTTGCCGCAGGGAGCCATTGACAGTTTCAGAGTTTACCGCGAGATTGGCTTGAATAATTATGTGCACATAGGAAGCGTTTCGTATGATTCTCTGTCATGGTTCACCGATACTACCAATGGCGTGAACCCGAAAGTTCAATCCTACCGCTATAAGATTTCTGTAGTGGATACCTGCTTGGGAGAAAGCGCCTTAAGCAGTCATCATCGAACCATCCATCTTTCCACTCCGCAATTTACCCCACCCAATACATTTGATCTTATCTGGACAAATGACTATGAAGGTTTTTCTTTTCCTCTGTATTATATTTTACGGGATAATAACAACAATGGCAGTTGGGTAAAGATTGATTCGGTAACCTTCGGAAATCTTTCTTATACGGATTTTGGTTTCGGACATCCCATTCCCACCGACAGCGCACGTTATATTGTGGAGGCAGCGCCATCTCAAGCATGTAATGTTTCGATAAAAAACCCGAATGTATTTGCTTCTTCCATTAAATCATCCAAGTCAAATACTTCTGACCGGCTGGGGGGACCAATATCGGTTGCTGAAACATCACTGAATAATTTAATCAGCATTTATCCAAATCCCAATCACGGAAATTTTACATTGGAAACAAAATCACCTTGCATCATCAAAATCTATAATATGCTGGGTGAATTAGTTTATCAAACATCCGTTAACGGAAAGAAAACAGAAATAAAAATTCCTGAAATAGGAAAAGGGATTTATCAATTGCAAGTGATAACTAATGAAGGTATGGTAAATCAAAAAATTATAATTCAAAAATAAAACACAATGAAAAGACTATTATTTGCCAATGGACGAATCCTTGCAATAGCGGGACTCCTTCATTTCATCGCAATCATTTTTTTCTTTTCAGAAAACAGATTGCTGGCGCAAACTTCTGCCGATGTCGCTTATAAGTGGGCGTATAATATTGGCAGTTCTCAACAGGAATATACAAACAGCGTGGCGGTGGATGATTCAGGCAATGTGTATATCACAGGTATGTTTGACGCTCCTGTGGATTTTGATCCGGGTGTCGGAACAGCAATGCTAAGTCCTATAGATGTTTACAGCATTTTCGTAGCTAAATATGATAAGAATGAAAATTATAAATGGGCTTTTGTAGTAGGTGGCACAGGTTCAGATTATGGATATGGCATTGCGCTTGACTCTGTGGCAAACGTATATGTAACAGGCATGTTCTATAATACTGTTGACTTTGACCCGGGTGCAGGCACTGCAAACTTAACTTCACAGGGGGCAACAGATATTTTCTTTGCGAAGTATAATGGAAATGGTAATTTTATTTTCGCTAAAAGAATGGGAGGTCCAGGTAATGATGAAGGATTTAATATTGGCTTAGACAGGTCTGCAAATATTCTTGTCACCGGGTATTTTTCTTACTCTGTAGATTTTGATCCGGGTGCAGGCACTGCAAACATGACATCAGTATCCAACAGCATGGATGCTTTCTATGCAAAATATGATAACAACGGAAATTATCTTTGGGCACATAATATTGGAACTACAAATCCAGATTACGGCAAAGCAATTGTCGCTGACGCAGCAGGCAATGTTTTTATTACCGGCTGGTTCAATGGGGGAACCGTTGACTTTGACCCGGGAGCAGGAACACAAAATCTCACAGCCGCTGGCGATGACATTTATATTGCCAAATACACCAGTGGAGGTAATTACGTCTGGGCACATAATATCGGTGCTGCATCAAGCGACCGAGGATACGATTTAAAGATTGACAAATCAGGCAACGTGCTTGTAGCCGGTTATTTTAAAAACACAGTTGACTTTGATCCGGGAGCAGGCATTTCAAATCTTATTAGTACAGGGGCTGAAGATATTTTCTTTGCCAAGTACGACAACAGTGGAAATTATCTTTGGGCAAAAGGCATTGGAGGAACAACCGGTGACTGGGCATACAGCATTGCAACCGATACTTCAAGGAATGTATATGTGGCAGGATATTTTCAGCTTACTGCCGACTTTGATCCAGGTGCTGGCACAGCAAATCTTACTTCATCTGGGCTAAAAAATATTTTTTTCGGAAAATATGACAGCAACGGAAATTATATATGGGCAAAACGATTAAACGCACCATTAGCATACGATATGGATGTGGATAAAAAAGGAAATGTGTATGTCGCAGGTTTTTTTTCCACAGGCACCGTTGATTTCGATCCGAATATAGGAGTTGCCAATATTACTTCTGCCGGAAGCGATGACGGATATGTTGCAAAATATTTCGGCAACTGTAATTTGTCATTTAGCACCTCTTCACAAAATATTTGGTGTCCAAGCGGCAATAATGGTTTTGTAACAGCAAGTGTTACGGGTGCAGCTCCACCATTTACCTATACATGGTCCAACAGCGCAAGTACTTCTGCCATTACCGCATTGACAGCAGGAACGTATTCAGTGATTGTACGAGATACTATGGGATGTTTGGTTTCAGCAACTGTTACGATAACGCAGCCAACTGCTTTCAGCACAACCATAACTCCCACGCAAACTTCCTGCGTATCTCCAAGCGGAACGGCAAACGCAAATGTTACCGGAGGGACAGGTACTTATACTTATTCCTGGAATCCTGGCGGACAGACTACACAAATGGCAACAGGGCTTGGAGCAGGAAATTATACACTTGTAGTTACAGATGCAAATCTCTGCACCACTTCAAAAACAGTTACCATTACGCAGCCATCGGCAATAAACATCACGACTTCACAAACAAATATTAATTGTAATGGAAACTGCATAGGTTCTGCAACGGTAACTATAACTGGCGGCTCAGCGCCTTATACCTATGCGTGGAGCACAGGAGAAACCACTTCAGCCACTGCAGCTAATCTTTGTACCGGAACTTATTCAATTCTCGTTACAGATAATTTGAGTTGTACAAAAACAGCGAGTGTTACCATCACCACTCCCGGCTCACTTTCTTTTACCACTACACAAGTGAACGTGAGTTGTAACGGAGGAAATAACGGAAGCATCACCGTGAATGCAACAGGAGGAACAACTCCTTTGCAATATTCTAAAGATGGAGGAACTAATTACCAAATGTCAAATGTTTTCACAGGATTAACGGCAGGAACTTACAGCGTAGTGACAAAAGATAACAACGGCTGCCAGACAAGCATCACCAATGTAATTGTTACTGAACCGAATGTGCTTTCAACTTCCATCACACCAACAACTATTGACTGCTATGGCGCCACTGATGGAACTGCAACGGCAAATGTTACGGGAGGAACAACTCTTTACACGTATTCATGGAACACTTCTCCCGTACAAATAACTGCAACTGCTACCGGATTGGCTTTAGGAAATTATACGGTCTCTGTTATTGATAACAACGGATGCACTTCAACAGCGAGTGTTTCTATTGTTTCAACGTTGCCATTAGTTCCCATTTGCCTTGTAACAGTTGATACTGCCACCAACACACAAAATGTAATTGTTTGGGAACGACTTGTGACAAGCGGTGTAGACAGCTTTCGTATTTACAGAGAGATCGGTTTAAATAATTATGTGCACATAGGAAGTGTTCATTATGATTCTTTATCGTGGTTTACGGATACAACAAATGGAGTAAATCCGAAAATAACTTCTTACCGGTATAAAATTTCTGAAGTGGATACTTGCGGAAGTGAAAGCATACTCAGCACGCATCACCGAACCATTCACCTTTCTACTCCCAGTTACACTCCGCCCAGCACCTTTGATCTGATATGGACAAATGATTACGAAGGATTTTCTTTCTCTCAATATTATATTCTCCGTGATGGAAACAACACAGGCAGCTGGACAAAGATTGATTCTGTTTCTTACGGAACTCTTTCCTATACAGATATCAATGCCCCTACCGACAGCGCCCGTTATATTGTAGAAGCCGCACCTGCTCAGCCCTGCAATGTTTCCATAAAGAATCCGGATGCGTTGGC
>JACRAM010000113.1 GCA_016213405.1 Bacteroidota bacterium | reverse complement strand
CCGCTGCACCTGTTGGTCCTGCGGGTCCGGCAACTCCTGCAGGTCCGGTTGTGCCTGTTACTCCATTAATACCGTTCGTGCCATTTGTTCCGGCTACTCCTGTAGGTCCGGTTACGCCATTGGTTCCGTTCGTACCATTCGCTCCGGCTGCACCTGTTGGTCCTGCGGGTCCGGCAATTCCTGCCGGTCCGGTTGTGCCGGTTACTCCATTAATACCGTTCGTGCCATTTGTTCCGGCTACTCCTGTGGGTCCGGTTACGCCATTGGTTCCGTTGGTGCCATTTGCTCCCGCTGCACCTGTGGGTCCTGCGGGTCCGGCAACTCCTGCAGGTCCGGTTGTGCCAGTTACTCCATTAATACCATTTGTTCCTGCGACACCTGTGGATCCGGTTACGCCATTGGTTCCGTTCGTACCATTTGCTCCGGCTGCACCTGTGGGACCTGCGGGTCCGGCAACTCCTGCCGGTCCGGTTGTGCCGGTTACTCCATTAATACCGTTCGTGCCATTTGTTCCTGCAACACCTGTAGGTCCGGTCACTCCGTTGGTTCCGTTCGTACCATTTGCTCCCGCTGCACCTGTGGGTCCTGCGGGCCCGGCAACTCCTGCCGGTCCGGTTGTGCCGGTTATTCCATTAATACCATTCGTGCCATTTGTTCCGGCTACTCCTGTGGGTCCGGTCACTCCGTTGGTTCCATTGGTTCCATTCGCTCCGGCTGCACCTGTTGGACCTGCAACTCCGGCAGGACCGGTTGCACCGTTCGCGCCTGCTACACCTGTTGGACCGGTTGGTCCGGGAGAGCCCACCACGCAGTCAAGAGAATTCCAGAAACCATCCGCATTCAAATCTTCAGCAGGATCATTTATTCCGTTTCCGTTCAAGTCCCAGCAACTGATTCCATTTCCTGTTGGACCGGTAGGTCCGGGTATTGTGGATGCAGCGCCAGTTGGTCCGGTTACGCCATTTGTTCCGTTTGTGCCATTAGTACCGTTTATGCCTGCTGCACCTGTTGGTCCGGTTACACCATTTATTCCGTTTGTTCCATTGGTACCGTTAGTTCCATTTGCTCCGGCAGGACCGGTTACGCCATTTATTCCGTTTGTTCCATTAGTACCGTTTATGCCTGCTGCACCGGTTGGTCCGGTAGGACCGGGAGAACCCACCACACAGTCAAGAGAGTTCCAGCTACCATCACCGTTCAAATCTTCAGCAGGATCATTTATTCCGTTTCCGTTCAAATCCCAGCAACTGATTCCATTACCTGTTGGTCCGGTAGGTCCGGGTATTGTGGATGCAGCGCCAGTTGGTCCGGTTATTCCATTTGTTCCGTTAGTTCCATTTGCTCCCGCTGCACCAGTGGGACCGGTTACGCCATTAATTCCGTTAGTGCCATTTGTTCCGTTTGTGCCGTTCGTGCCATTTGTTCCGTTAGTTCCATTGGTTCCTGCTGCACCAGTAGGACCTTGTGGACCAGCAGGACATGAACCGCCTCCTGCATTGCAAAGTGAAATCCATGCAATTGATTTATAATAAAAGAAGCATAAGGTATCTGTATTGTAAATCATAAGTCCGTTTGCGGGAGCAGCAATGGCATTCATCTGGGCAGTGTTCATGCGCGGAACCAACACACCCTGCGTTGTGGAAACCACATCCAGCTTTGCCGAGGGATCAGGGGTAAGAGTTCCTATGCCTGTGTTTTGCTGCGCATGTAAGATGGCAGATGGCAGATGGCAGATGGCAAATTGCAAACTGCAAACTGTTGCGGATGTGATGATTAATTTTTTCATGTTATTCAGAGTGAAGTTTGTTCCTTTATATAATATATAATACTACTTTTTTTTGCTTGTGTTCTTCATTAAAATTTAGACCTGCTTCCGTAAATGGCTCTAACAGGCATTTGATACTTCAGAGAAATTTCAAATCCTCCTCTGCCTGTTGAAGCTACTTTCAAATCAGAGACATTTACATCATAACTGAGTCCGATACTATAACCCGCATTTTCGAATAATACAACAGGAGCAATGGCATCTTTCATTCTCAGGAAAGCGCCCACTGAAATTGCCATTGACTTATAATAACCGGTGTACTTGCTTGCTTGCCTGAGTTTATATCTGATCAATGTGCCCGGATAAATTTCCTGAGCCGGACCTTGTCTGAAATACATAAAACCGGGAGCAAAGGCAATATTCGTATTGGGCACACTAAGCAGAGCGTTGCCATGCAAAACATATTTCATATATATTTTCTCTCCCGATTCATAAAATGAATACTTGGGTTGCGTGATATGAAAAACAGAAAATCCCAGATTAACTTTCAACTCATGATTATCAGTGACTTTTATTCTTCCGGACGTATTATTATAGGAATATAAAACTCCGGTGCTTAGAAAATCTCCATAGGCGTAGGAAGTGCCACTGGCAGGTTCGCCTGTAGGGAGAAAGGGATTGTAGCTGTTCCCGTCAAATTGATTGCCCCAGGTTACCGCGTCATAACTAATGCTTCGCTGTGCAAAACCGGTTTGCAATCCAACACCAACAGAAGAATATTTTTCCTTGCTCAGATAATGATGATAGGCAGCCGAGATATTTGCCTGAAATGTTTTCATATTAATATCCCCTGCTTTGTCATTAAAAAAATTTATGCCCACTGCCCAAAAATCCATAGCACTTTTTTTCTTTTGAATTCTCTTATCGCAGGAAAGGGCAATAGTTTTATAGGGAGAAGCAACACTTCTCCATTGGTCCTTATAATTCAGAATTGCCTGCATCTCATTTCTATCTGCACCAGCATTTGCCGGATTCATGGCAAGCGGATTCATATAAAACTGCGAGAAGTGAATGTCCTGTGAAAAGCAGTAGGCAGTAGGCAGTAGGCAAAAAAGGCAAAAGAGGAATAATTCAAAAGTCAAAAGGAACAACTCTTTTGAATTTTGAATTAAAAACTTTTTGCTTTTGTTTTTCATCTTCTGAATTCTGTATTCTGTATTCTCAAATTTCTCATCGCACTAATCCTATGTTACCTTTTTTAGTTATTTCTTGACCCGACTTGAAAGTAGCGTGCAGGGTGTAAACAAACACACCGGTATTCATTAGTTTGCCTCTGTATTTTCCATCCCAACACAGATTTTTGTCTTCGGTCTCAAACACTTTTTCTCCCCAGCGGTCATAGATGGAAAACAAAAGAGTTTCTATACACTTTCCGTAAACACATTCAAAATCATTTTGACCATCGTTGTTAGGAGAGAAAGCAGTAGGAACAAAAAATTCTCCACATTCATCGTTTATCAAAGCAAATGCATCAGGAGAAAAGTCGTTCCATACCTGTTTGCTCAACGCACTTAATCCATAATTACCTGATGCAGAACCTGCATTTATATCTTCCCATTGCGGCTGATTTTGCCAGTGCGCGATGCCTGCAAAATTTCCGTCAAGCACTGCATCAAAATAAATAGTAATGTCTGCAGCCGTACTGCCACTGTCTCTTCGGATGCGGTGATAATACAGCGGATTAACATTTTGAATGGTGGATTGTTTTTGAAAAATATTGAATCCCTCGTTGGTAGCCTCCGTGTTAGCCAATCGAACAGCAAAAGCATTTGCCGAACTAGTTGCCGTTACAATATCCACCGGTCGGTATCGTGCAGGTGCAATACTCGAACCAACCGGAAAAAGATAAGTGCCTGTTGATGCCATGCTGCGCACCAATGCTCCGTTTCCTAAACTGCTAACAAAACCACTTGTGCGGGTAATTGCATTTAGGGATGTGTTAGTTACAAAAGCAGTATTTGTGTTGGTGGACAATTCGCGGTCATTAAGGTTAAGTGTATTTTTCACTATGGCATCAATGCCGGTTAATTGTTTGACACCGCTGCCTGAAAGGGTGAGATTGTAAAATTCGGTTACACTGCTTCCCTGAATATTCTGAGTAGCACCCACCATCAACACGGTTCCGCCAGGCGTAATTGTAAATGCAGGATTGCCGGCATTGTTTGTCCAATCACCGGTTAAGTAAATGGAGCCGGTATTTTCAAAAGTTCCGTTTGAAAGATCGCTGATGTTTCCGTTAACAAAAATAATGTTGCCGTTGAGGTTAGAAATAACATCGCCATTATTTACAAAGTCCTGTGAAAAGCATTGAGATGAGCGAAGTCCGATGACGAACAATAAAAAAACCGCATGAGTGATGCTGCGTTTTTTAATAAAAAGAGAAAAGTAAATTTTCATTTCATAAATAACATTTAAATATTGCACTGCTTTTCAGAATCGCTACACAAAGGTGCATACATTATATAACTATATCAATAGCCAGAGCTCTGTTTTCGGCAGATGTTGTGTTTTCTTCGACAGAATGTAAAAAATCATAGACGAAAAAAGTGATGAAAAATAACTTATTCAGTATTCCGATTTGGTAATAATAGTTTCTGATTGAATCGCTGCTTATTTCCTTTGCGTAGAATTGTATATTTGCCCTTCAAAAATAGGAAATTTTATTTTGTTTCAATATGAATTTTTTAATCCGACTGATTATTTCCACGCTGGCTGTTCTTGTGACTGCCTATATTTTACCGGGAGTTTATGTAGATAGTTTTGTGACTGCAGTAATTGTTGCTTTTGTTCTTGGATGCCTCAATGTTCTAGTAAAACCTCTCTTGATTTTATTTTCACTTCCGGCAGTAATTTTTACTTTCGGATTATTTCTGATTGTAATAAATACATTGATAATTCTTCTTGCTGATAAACTGGTTGACGGATTTCGCGTGAACGGATTCTGGCAGGCGTTGTTGTTCAGTATAGTAATGTGGATAGTAACAAGCATATTTAACGCAATAAAGAAAAGAGATGAACGCGCGCAGTAGGTTACAAGTTACAAGTTACACGTTACACGTTGAAAAATACTTCTTGAGGATTTTTATTTTCTGCTTTCTGCCTTCTGCCTTCTGCCATTTAAACGCTCAATCTTTCGTTCCTCTTTCTGCCAATGCGGGAAACAATACAGGCATTTGTCCGAATGATTCTGTGCAGATAGGAGGCAATCCTTCAGCAACGGGCGGAACGCCTCTTTACACCTATTCCTGGCAGCCAACTTCAGGACTTGATTTTCCGAATTCACCCAATCCAAATGCCTTTCCTTCCACGCCAACCGATTATACACTTACCGTTACAGATGCAGTTGGAAATTCTTCCGTAGATATTATTTTTGTAGATACTTTTCCGTTGCCAAACGTAAGTGCAGGACCTGATATGACAATTATTGAAGGAACAAATACGCAGCTCCTTGGCAGCGGTGCGGTGAATTACTATTGGTATCCCTGGCAAACTCTTTACAATCAGAATTCAGCAAATCCAATTGCTGAACCTTCTGATACAACTATATATTGTGTTGGAGGGGTTGATGGAAATGGCTGTGCAAATTACGATTGCATGGTTCTGTTTGTTATTCCAAGCGATGAACTTGTTGTTTACAATGCATTCACTCCAAACGGAGATGGCTTGAATGATGTTTTCTATATCGGAAATATTCAAAAATATCCTGAAAGTAAATTTGAAGTATTCAACCGCAATGGCAAACTTGTTTATCAGGCATCGCCTTATTTAAATGACTGGAACGGAAGAGTTGACGGGGTTGATCTTCCCTGCGCCACGTATTATTATGTATTGAGTCCCGGAAGCGGAAAATCAAAAATGCAGGGGGCGGTAACTATCATAAGATGATAAATTACATATGACAAGCATCAAATGACAAATAAAATTCCAAATTCCAAATCCCAAATCCCAAATTCCAAGAGAACAACCGTGGCTGGCTGCTTCTTGGGACTTGGGACTTGGATATTATTTGTGTTTTGTTTTTTGAGTTTTGGAATTTTTCCATCTGCCATCTGTCAGCAGATGCCTTATTACACACAGTTCAAGCCGAACAGCATAATGCTCAATCCCGGAGTAGCGGGAACAAAAAGAATTGTTGATGCCAGAATGAATTACAGAAATCAATGGACAGGATTTGATAATGCGCCTGTAACGATGGGAGTTTCTGCCAACTCGAGAATATTAGGCGGCACAATGGGAGTGGGAGCAGCCTATTTTACTGACAAAACCGGACCCACCAAGCGCTCTGATTTTTCTTTTGCATATTCTTTCCATGCTAAGTTTGATGATGTAGAACTTTCCGTTGGCGCTGCAGTTCATAATCTTTCCTATACGGTTGACGGAACAAAACTTCACATGCACATTCCGATAGACAATGCCATTGATCTAGCTTCTTCCCAAACGAAAAAAGTTTGGGATGCCAGCGCAGGTCTTTTATTTTACAACGACCGTTTTCATCTCGGATTGAGTTTGCTGAATCTTCTTGAACCATCCATTAATTATTATCCCGAAACCGATACCGTGCACAAAACAAACATCCGAATGGTGCCTCACGTTTATGGAAGTGTGGGATACAATTGGTCAGGGCAGCCGGATTGGATTTGGGAAAACTCTTTGCAGGTTTTATACGCACAGGCAAACCCCATGACGATTGATTACAATCTTCGGCTTCATTATCTGCAAAAAGTTTTTGGCGGTGTGTCTGTAAGGTTGCGCGATGCTATTGCACTTCATGCAGGAGTAACTTTCATGGAAGAGTTTCATATAAGCTACTCTTACGATATAATTACTTCTCCTCTGCGTTCATTTCAAAGCGGCTCTCACGAAATTATGCTGGCATGGAGTTCAAATATTGGTTTGGATAAGAAAAAGAAATACGATGTCAGCCGGTTTAAAAGACAGAAATACGGATTCATGTTCTAACCCTGTTTTTCATTTTTTGATTTTGTCTTCTCCGAAGGAGTCCCTCGGACAAACTTTCTATCTTTGTTCTCCATTAAAAAATCTATTATGAAAATAAAAATACAAACGGGAATTTTTTCCTTCTTATTTTCTCTTTCTATTTTTTCCAGCGCACAAATGCAGTTAAACATGTCACTGCTTTCTAACTGGACAAACACATCCTATCCGACCAACTGGACAGGAGGACGATTCAGTGATTGCTGGGGCTATGTTGATTCATTAGGCAGAGAATATGCGGTCATCGGGTCTACTGTTGGTTCACATATTTTTGATGTAACAAATCCAACTACTCCAGTGCTAGTAAGTTTTCAAGTCGGAATGGAATCTTCAGGCAACGTGGTGCACCGTGATTATAAAACATATCAGCATTATATGTATGCTGTTTGCGATGAAGGAAATTCTTCTCTCCAGATTTTCGATTTACAATATTTGCCCGATTCCGTTGTCAAAGTTTATGACAGCCATAGCATTTGCAAAACAGCCCACAATATTTTTATTGATAACGGACGGATCTATTTCGCGGGCTTGAGAGACAATGGAGGAAATCCCATCACATTACGCGTGGCTTCGCTTAGCAACCCTGAAATTCCTGTCGTGATAAATGATTTATCTACTCCCCTGTTCAGTTATGTGCATGATGTGTGTGTAAGGAAAGACACCGCTTTTCTTTCGGCAGGAAATGATGGATTTTTTATTTATGATTACAAGAACCCAACTTCTCCTTCTCTCATTCAAAGCATCACCAGTTACCCGGAACAAGGATACAATCATAGCAGTTGGGTTAGCGCTGACGGAAAAACTGTTGTGTTCGCGGATGAAACACACGGCATGGGATTGAAAGTTTATGACATATCAAATATTAATAATCCCACTCTCAAAAGTATTTTTCGTTCCAACCTGCTGAATGTTTCTGATTCGATGGGACCAAACGGAAGCATTCCTCACAATCCATTTATTTTAGGAACAAAAGTTTTTATTTCATACTATCATGATGGCGTTCAGTGTTTCGATATTTCAAATACTTCTTCGCCTTTTCAGGCTGGCTATTATGACACACATCCGGGTGACATAGATTATACCGGCTATGGACCCGGATGCTGGGGAGTGTATCCCTATCTTCCTTCGCGCCATATCATCGGGTCTGACATTGCAAATGGCTTATTCGTTCTGGATGGAACGCAACTGCTCGGAGTGAATGAAGAAAATTCTTTTTCATCCGATGTAATTATTTTTCCGAATCCGAACACCGGAAAATTCAATTTGAAGATGAATCAATTTGAAGATTTGAAAATGAACAGCATAGAAATTTATAATGTTTACGGAGAAAAAATTTATCGGGCCGATAATTTTCAAATTAATCAATCATCAAATTTTCAAATCGATATTTCTTCTTTCTGTGCGGGGATTTATCTGATGAAAGTATCCGACAATAAAACTTCTCTGACAAAAAAAATAATCAAGACAAATTGATTTCCTTTTCTCATTAGATTTTTACTTTTGCCAACTATTATTAAAATGCAGATGCAAACAGATAAAACGGATTCAAACGGATACATCCGTATGCATCTGCCTAAATCCATCTGAATCTTTTTTCTAATTATTATGGGAAAACTTTTTGTTGAAGGAATGAAGTTTCACGCTTTTCACGGATGCAATCCGGATGAAGCAAAAACCGGAGGTGATTATTTGGTGGATGTAACAGTAGATACAGATTTTACAAAACCATCTTCATCCGACAAACTTTCAGATGCGGTTGATTATGTTGCGATATATAACATAACTAAAAAAGAAATGTCCGTCCGTTCCAATCTTATTGAGCATGTAGCTCAGCGGATTCACGATTCTTTGAGAAAAAAATTCCCATCCGTAAATAAGATAAAAGTAAAAGTGGTAAAGATTAATCCACCTGTTGGCGGAGAAGCAAAAAGCGTAAGTGCTGTGATTAGCAAATAGATTGTAAATTCGCGCTCCAAAATGGTCGGGTGGCCGAGCGGTTAGGCTCAGCTCTGCAAAAGCTGCTACACCGGTTCAAATCCGGTCCCGACCTCAAGAGTTCTGACGCTGGAAAAGAAGTAAGATTTTTTTCTCTTACCTTTGCTTAAACACGTTTCTTTCACAAAATGTTTTTCAGAAAAATATTTCTATTTAAGTTTCTTCTTCTTGCTGCATTTTTTCCTGTTACATCAAATGCCCAGTCATGGTTGTGGGCAATAACAGCCGGTGGTATTTATAGCGACAAAGCCACCGACATGGATATTGATACCTCGGGCAACTTGTATGTTTCGGGTTATTATAATGTAGGGCAACCTGCAACTGCACTCATCAGCTTCGGAAGCATCAACCCTCCTGTAGACTGGGGCAAAGAAGGATTTCTTGCAAAAGTCAATTCTTCCGGAACATGGATGTGGGTGAATGCTGCGATAGGCGGATATGATGAACGGGTGCTTGGCATGTGCACCGATAAAGTGAACGGTTATGTGTATGCAACCGGATGCACCTGGTATGATATCTATGATTTTAACGGCTGTTATACATCGGGTGGAGTTTCGGATGAAGTATTTGTAGGCAAATTTGATCTGAACGGAAATTGCATATGGAACATTCATGGTGGAAGTGATGGCGATGATCACGGTTTTGATCTGATAACGGATAAGCAGGGAAACATTTATCTCACCGGTTTTCTTTCAGACCATTACGGATGGTTTGGCAACCCGGGATATTTCGGAAGCATTACTGTTCCCATGTCTACTGATTCCATTGCATTCGCGGCAAAAATTTCTCCTTCCGGAGTGTTTCAGTGGGTCAGAACTTTTAATGGCATTGATGGCGAGCGCGACAATCGTATTGCGATTGACACACTTAGCAATATTTATATCACGGGGGGATTTGCCGGATCAAAATTATTCGGGTCCACCATGCTTACCAGTGCAGGAGGGCGCGATGTGTTTGTCATAAAATATGACAGCAACGGAAATTTTATCTGGGCAAAACGCGCGGGAGGTATTTCAGACGACCGCGGAAATTCCATCACCGTTGATTATTTTGGTGATGTGTATGTAACAGGAGAGTTCAGAGATAAAGCTGTGTTTGGAACAGACACTGTAAATAATAATGGAGGACCGAACGGACGCGACATATTCGTTTCAAAAATGAAAACAAACGGTAATTGGATTTGGGCAAAAAAAGCCGGTTCAAACAGTGGAAGCGACAGAGGCGACAGAATTATTTCCAACAAAAAAGGAAATCTTTTTGTCACCGGACAATTTAAGGGAATCGCATCTTTCGGAGCAAACATCACTTTATCGGCTGCTGCCGACAGCTTACAGGTTTTTGTCGCAGCCATTGACACTTCCGGAAAATGGAAATGGGCTTTAGCGGGCGGAGGAACTGATGAAGACCGAGGCACTGCACTCGCATGCGATGATTCGTGCAATCTGTATAATGCAGGATATTATGTGACGAATGCTTCCTTCGGAAGTAATTCACTTATCGGGCTGGGCAAGAAAGATATCTACGTTGCAAAAATTGATAATTCATGTTTTAATTATGTTACCATGAATGCTACCGCTACCAATGCACTTTGTAATGGTCAGTGTAACGGAACAGCAACTGCTGCAATGCTCGGAGGCGCTTCTCCTTATACTTATCTGTGGAATACTAATCCGGCACAAAGCACACAAACCATTACAGGTCTTTGTCCCGGAAACTATTCTGTTCTTGTAACAGATGCTTCAGGATTTTCTGCAACTGATTCAATTGCAATTACCGAACCTCCTCCAACCCCCATTACAATATCAGGCAGCACAACAATTACTGCAGGACAAAGCATTACACTTACAGCATCAGGAGGAAATACGTATTCATGGACTAACGGAGCAACAACGGCAAGCGTGACGGATACGCCCACAATTACTACTGTTTATTGTGTTTTTGTTACCGATTCAAACGGATGCACAGATTCATCCTGCGCAAAAGTGTTTGTGGAAAAAGATTGTACAGGTGAATTATTTTTGCCAAACACTTTTTCTCCTAACGGAGATGGAGTGAATGATTTATTTGTCATCAGCGGAATAGATATGTGCAAAGAATTTTCGCTGAAGATTTTTGACCGATGGGGAGTTCCCATGTTTGCCACCACCAAACAAAAAGATTACTGGGACGGAAGAACTCCAGCCGGAGTTATTGCAAACGAAGGAACTTACTACTATCTCCTCACCGCTAACGAAGAAAATAAAAAAGGGTTTGTGACCTTAGTTCGCTAACTACATTTCTATGGCGCACATGCTCATTCAATGGAATATAAAAACTTATAAAATCTTACCACTCAATCATAAATTACGATATTTACATTTCTAAATAAATCATAATATTATATAACATGAAAAAAATTATTTTATTATTAACCGTCACTGTTATTCTATCAGGTTGTGCCGCAATTTTTATTCCTAAAATGCAAAAAGTAACATTTACTACTGATAATAAAGATGCAAAGATATATGTTGATAAAGAGGAAATGGGTAAAGGAAAATCTGTCACTCAAAAAATTCAGAAAAACGGTGCAAAACAAATTCTAATAAAAACACCTGGTTTTAAAGATACCTATCAGGCAATGGTGCAAACGAAACGCCCCATAGCATACTGGTGTTTGCAGCCACTTAATTTACTTTCTCTTTACTATGGATTTTGGATAGACTCTTATGTTCCGAAAAATTTGATATACGATAATGTTGTTAAAATTCCGATAGACTATAAACTGGTAACAAGAGGTGAGAATGATAAGTATGTTGATATTTCTAATATTAAACTTAACATTAAAAATAAAGATAAAGATATTAAAGAGTATTATCTACCGTATGCGTCTCAGGATTTTCTCTCCAAAATAGAATCAACTGAGAAAAATGCAAATGATAAATCTGATAAAGCAGACGCTAAAGAACTGAAAAAGAAAAACAGCAAAAATAAATTAGAAGATGATGATGAAAAAAAAATAATGTATGAGGATACAAAGTTTACTACCAATGTGTATAAAACATTAAAAAACACTGGGTTTGTAGATACCGTTAACACACTTTTTTATGATAATAATAACACCCTTACCTTAGAAGGAAGTATTAACAAAATTTACGTTTATACCATTTATGGAAAAAAACATATGGGGTATTACTATAAAACTAAAATGTTTTTGACCTGGTATGTCGAAAACTCTTATGGTGAAATTCTGGATTCGATTGAAACAAAAGAATATTCGGGCGATTTTACAAAAGAAAAGGAATCAGACTCTTTCGAAAAAATGTTCGGTGATGCAGTTGATATTTCTTATCTTAACTTGCATAAAAATTCAAAGTTTACTAAATATTTAAAACAAGAAACCAATTTTGCCTGCACAGATGTCCCTTTAACTTTAACACCCATACCAACAAAATCTGTGATTAATGATAAATCAGATGCATCTATTGCGTCCGTTATCATTAAATCAAAGGAAGGACATGGCAGCGGATTTGCTATAACTCAGGATGGTTATATCTTAACTAATTTTCATGTTATATCCGGAAAATATTTTAACAAACTCAAAGACATAAAAGTTATTGCTTCTGATGGTGAAGAATTGAAGGGAACAATAGTCAGGTATAATAGATACAGAGATATAGCGTTAATTAAAGTAGATAAAAAATTTGAAAAAGTTTTCAAATTAACAACTACAAAGTCATTCAAGAATTTACAGGAAGTATTTACTATTGGCGCACCAAAATCTGTTGAATTAGGACAATCAGTATCTACTGGTGTAATTTCAAATGAAAGAAAAAATAACAACAACAATCTATTACAATTAAATATGTCTATCAATGCAGGAAACAGCGGAGGACCCTTGTTTGATGCACAGGGTACTGTTCACGGAATAGTGAATTCAAAACTTGTAGGAAAAAACACCGAAGGTGTCAGCTTTGCAATTCCTGGCTATTTAATCCAAGAGTATTTGAATATTAATTATAAATAAAAATAGTTGTTACTGTTTAGAAAGATTCATCCTTTATTATTTATTCTATTTTGTGACTGCCTGTCAAAAACCTGTTCAACTATTTTTGTCCTTTTCTCTTTGAAACGTTTCCCTGAGAGAAGTTTTATCTAAATTTGCCACCGCAATTCTCAAACTGTATTTCAACTGTAAACTGTAGACCTTAAACTGTAAACCGAAAAATGCCCAAAGACAACTCCATAAAATCCGTTCTCATCATCGGCTCTGGTCCCATCATCATCGGGCAGGCATGCGAATTTGATTACTCCGGCTCACAGGCATCGCGTTCGCTCAAGGAAGAAGGAATTGAAGTAACGCTCATCAATTCCAATCCCGCCACTATCATGACGGATAAAGTTACCGCTGATAATATTTATTTAAAACCACTCACGAAAAAATCCATAGGAGAAATTCTTAAGAAACATAAAATTGATGCCGTGCTTCCCACCATGGGCGGACAAACCGCGCTCAACCTTGCGATTGAATGTGAGAAAGCCGGGCTCTGGAAAAAACACGGTGTGAAAATGATTGGCGTGAACACGGATGCGATTCACACTACCGAAGACAGGGAAAAATTCCGCATGAGAATGTTGGAACTCGGAATGGGAGTTTGCAAAGGAAGAACAGCAACTTCATTTCTTGAAGGAAAAGAAATCGCGCAGGAAGTGGGATTTCCGTTGGTGATTCGTCCCTCATTCACGCTGGGCGGAACAGGCGGAGGATTTGTTTTCGAGAAAAAAGATTTTGATGCAGCGCTCAACCGCGGCTTGCATGCTTCACCCATTCACGAAGTATTGATTGAGCAAAGCGTTTCCGGCTGGAAAGAATACGAACTTGAACTTTTGCGCGATGCAAACGATAATGTGGTCATCATCTGTTCCATAGAGAATTTTGACCCGATGGGAATTCACACAGGAGATTCTGTAACGGTTGCTCCAGCGATGACTCTTTCCGATACTTGCTATCAGCGCATGCGCGATGCCGCGATAAAATGTATGAACGGAATCGGACACTTCGCGGGCGGATGCAACATTCAGTTTGCGGTGAACCCCGACAACGAAGAGCAGATGATTGTGATTGAAATCAATCCCCGCGTATCGCGCTCTTCCGCGCTGGCGAGCAAAGCAACGGGCTATCCCATTGCGAAGATCGCTGCCAAACTTGCCATCGGATATAATCTGGATGAACTGAAAAATCAAATCACAAAATCCACTTCCGCTTTCTTCGAGCCAACAATTGATTATGTGATCGTAAAAGTTCCGCGCTGGAATTTTGATAAGTTCAAAGGCAGCGATCGCCACCTTGGTTTACAGATGAAATCGGTTGGCGAATCCATGGGCATAGGAAGAAGCTTTCAGGAAGCATTGCAGAAAGCTTGTCAGAGTTTGGAAATAAAACGAAACGGATTGGGCGCTGACGGAAGAGAAGTTGCCGACCAGAATACACTGCTGGCAAACCTGGAAAAACCACTGTGGAATCGCTTGTTCCATGTGTACGATGCGTTCAAGATGGGAATTCCTTTCAAGACCATTCACAAACTCACGAAGATTGATCCATGGTTCCTGAATCAGATTGAAGAACTTATTTCATTGGAAAAAGAAATTGAAAAACATACGCTTGAAGATATTCCAAAAGATTTATTGCTCGAAGCAAAACAGAAAGGATATGCCGACAGACAAGTTGCACATTTGCTTCGCTGTCTGGAATCGCAAGTGTACAAGAAGAGGCAAGAGCTCGGAATAAAAAGAGTTTACAAATTGGTTGACACCTGCGCGGCAGAGTTTGAAGCGCAAACGCCTTACTACTACTCCACTTTCGAAGAAGAGAATGAATCCATTCCTTCGAAAAAGAAAAAAGTTGTGATACTCGGCTCTGGTCCTAACCGCATCGGGCAGGGAATCGAATTCGATTATAGTTGCGTTCACGGAGTGCTTGCCGCAAAAGAAGCGGGCTACGAAACCATCATGATTAATTGCAATCCTGAAACTGTCTCCACCGATTTTGATATTGCCGACAAACTTTATTTCGAGCCCGTGTTCTGGGAACATGTGTATGAAATCATTCAGCACGAAAAACCCGAAGGCGTGATTGTTCAGTTGGGCGGACAAACCGCTTTAAAGCTGGCAGAGAAGATGGAGAAGTACGGAATAAAAATTATCGGAACATCGTTTGCATCCATTGATTTGGCAGAAGACCGCGGAAGTTTTTCTACGCTGCTGAGTGATTTAAAAATTCCGTATCCGAAATTCGGAGTCGCGGAAGATGCAGAACAGGCGGTGAAACTTTCCCGTGAACTTGGATTTCCTCTTCTTGTTCGTCCTTCGTATGTGCTGGGCGGACAGAGCATGAAAATTGTGATTAACGAACAGGAACTTGAAGAACACATCATAAAAATATTACAAGACATTCCGGGAAATAAAATTCTCCTCGACCATTTTCTGGAGAACGCCATTGAAGCCGAAACCGATTCCATCTGCGATGGAGAAGATAATTACATCATGGGAATGATGGAGCACATCGAGCCCGCGGGCATTCACTCGGGAGATTCCAACGCGGTGCTTCCTCCGTTCGACCTCAGCGAAAAAGTGATTAAGAAAATGGAAGAGTACACAAAGAAAATTGCGCTTGCACTTCAAACGAAAGGTCTCATCAATATCCAGTTCGCAATAAAAAATGAAGAAGTGTTCGTGATTGAAGCCAACCCGCGCGCATCGCGCTCCATGCCGTTCATTGCGAAAGCATATGATGAACCGTATATCAACTACGCTACAAAAGTAATGCTTGGCGTAAAAAAACTAAAGGACTTCAAATTCAATCCCACGAAAAAAGGTTATGCCATAAAGGTTCCGGTGTTCTCATTCGATAAATTTTTGGATGTGAATAAAGAACTCGGACCGGAAATGAAATCAACCGGTGAAGCAATTTACTTCATTGATGATTTGGAGGATGAGTTCTTCCAGAAGGTTTATGGGGAAAGGAATCTTTATCTGAGCAGGTAAAATTATCTTCTTCATAAGGGGAACCCCTAAAAACAGGAATGATGGAATGGTGGAAGAATGGAAGAGCGGGAAATTCCCCAACATTCCAACATTCCATTATTCCGCTTTGTCTGGCAGAAGAGTTATTAGAGGTGCCCAAGAGTTTCTCCTTTTTTATTATTGCGTAGGATTAGTTCCTGAAACTCAATGGCGGCACACTCCATTCCCAAACTTTTAACTATTTTCGTTTTGCATTTTCTCCGAAGGAACCCTTCGGCATGAATCAACCCGTTGACTAATTGACCAATTAACTTTTTCCATGGCGCAAAAAAATCCACATCAAGTTCAAGAGACGGTTTCAACCACAAACAACAAACCACAAACCAATCTCTGGCTTCCTCACATAATCGCAGTGGTGGTTTTTATTTCAATCACTGCCGCCTATTTTTCTCCCATGATTTTCGGAGGCAAGGAACTTTTCCAGGAAGACATCATGCGCTTCAAAGGAATGTCGAAAGAGATAACTGACTTTCGGGAAAAATATCATGAAGAACCGTATTGGACGGGTTCTATGTTTTGCGGAATGCCCGCTTACCAGATTTCAGCTACTTATCTGGCGGGCAAATTAGAATACCTCAATAAATTTTTCTCGCTCTTTTTTCCTCATCCTATCCGGTATATTTTTCTCTGCTTCATTGGTTTTTATTTTCTGCTTCAGGTCTTGAAGGTTGATCCCTGGCTTTCCGTCATAGGCGCCATTGCATTCGGGCTCTCCTCCTACTTCTTCATTGCTCTTGACGCGGGGCACAATTCAAAAATGGCTGCCATCGCCTACATGGCTCCCGCACTGGCAGGCATCATGCTTACCTATAGGGGAAAAATGCTGCTGGGCGGAGCTATCACCGCTTTATTTCTTACCATGGAAATTTTTGTCAACCATCCGCAAATAACTTATTACCTCGGCTTCCTGATTTTATTTTACGGGTTGTCTGAACTTTTCAACGCGTTCAAAGAAAAAAAACTTCCCGCATTCTTCAAACAATCAGCCGTGATTGGAATTGCAGGCATCATTGCCCTCGGAGTTAACATCACGAGCCTGTGGGCGACTGCGGATTACAGCAAATACACCATCCGCGGAGGAACCGAACTCACCATCAATCCTGATGGAACAAAAAACGAACACAATGTAACTTCGGGACTGGATAAAGATTATGCCACTGCGTGGAGCTATGGTGTTGGCGAAACCATGACGCTGCTGATTCCGAATTTCAAAGGAGGCGCTTCAACTCCGATTGGCAACAACAAAAGCGCACTTGAAAAAGTTGACCCTGATAAACGCGAAGCGGTTTCGCGTATGTACCAGTATTTTGGCGACCAACCCTTCACCTCAGGTCCTGTTTATGCAGGAGCTATTGTAATTTTTTTGTTTGTGCTCGGATTGTTTGTCGTGAAAGGTCCGCTCAAATGGGCGCTTGTGCTTTCCACTATTATTTCCATCTGGCTTTCGTGGGGAAGAAATGACCCGTTCGGCCTCAGCAACTTTATGCTCGATCATTTTCCTGCCTACAATAAATTTCGGGCAGTAGCGATGATACTGGTCATTGCCGAATTCTGCATTCCTCTCCTTGGCGTTCTGGCGATTGATCAACTGATGAAGAATAAAAACTTTCTGAAAGAAAATTTCTCTCTTCCGTTTAAACAAATTTTAAGCGGACAAAAAATACTGATTGTTTCTTTCATCCTCACAGGCGGAATAGCTCTCCTCTGCTGGCTGGCTCCCGGCATGCTCACCGATTTTTCACCACCCGGAGAAAAAAATGAACTCTTCGGGCAAATCAAGCAAAGTAATCCGGAAGTGACCGATCAGCAAATCAATACGTATCTCGATCAGACATTGCCGGATGTAATAACAGCAAGACAAGTTATTGTGAAATCGGATGCCATGCGTAGTTTCTTTTTTATTTTGCTTGCCGCAGCAGCCATCTGGCTTTATGCAAAAAATAAATTGGTGAACAGAAAAATACTTATTGCTTCACTGATTGTGCTTATCATATTCGATATGGTGGTGGTTGACAGACGCTATCTGAACAACGACAGCTTTTCAAAAAGCTCGGATATGAAAAATCCTTTTGCTATGATGGGCAGACCGAACGGTGCCGATTTGGAAATCAATAAAGATACCGACCCAAACTTCCGCGTATGGAATACGCTTTCGCGCCCCGATCAGGATGCCGCAACTTCTTACTTTCATAAATCCATCAGCGGTTATCACGGTGCAAAGCTGCGCAGGTATCAGGAGCTGATTGACTTCCATATCAACAAGAGAAATATGGCAGTGATAAATATGTTGAATACAAAATATATTATTGTGCCTGGAGAAAAAAACCAGCCCATGCCTTATCCCAACCGCGAAGCGCTGGGCAATGCCTGGTTTGTAAATGACTATAAAATAGTTGCCAATCCCGATTCTGAAATTACCGCGCTGAAAAATTTTAATCCATCCACCACGGCAATTCTTGATAAGCGCTTTGAAGAAAATGTTTCAGGATTCTCCGTAAGGAGTCCTTCGGACAAGCCGGTGAAAGATTCGCTTGCAAACATCAAACTCACTTCTTATAAGACAAATGACTTGGTGTATGAATCAAATTCATCTGCTGAAGGGCTGGCGGTGTTCTCCGAAATTTATTACGCGAACGGATGGAATGCTTATGTGGACGGAAAATTAACTCCGCACTTCCGCGTTAATTATGTTTTGCGAGCGATGCGGGTTCCTGCAGGAAAACATAACGTGGAGTTTAAGTTTGAGCCGTCCATCATTTCGACAGGAGAAAAAATTTCAGCTGCCAGTTTGGTTATGCTCTTCCTGCTATGTGGATTTGCCGCATTCAAAGAAATTAATCTTTCAAAGAGACAATATACCAATGGCTAATTAGCTCGAATAATACGAATAGCAGCCACAAAAAATGTATAAAAGAGTTAAGAGAGAAGATTTAATTGAACCGGAACTTAGTTACAGAATTGTAGGTGTATTATTTCGTGTATATAATGAACTTGGTCCCGGCTTACATGAGAAATATTACCAAAGGGCGTGTACTGCCGGTTTTGAAGAACAAACCATAAATTTTAAACAGCAAGCTCCTATTCCAATGAAGTTTCTTGAAAAAGAAATAGGAAAATATTTTGCTGACTTTATTGTTGATGAAAAAGTCATTGTTGAACTCAAAGCTGGAAATCAAATAAACCGTAAGCATGCTAAACAAGTAATTGCATATCTGAAAAGCACCGGACTGCAATTAGGAATTCTCGCCTACTTTGGAAAAGATGGGGTTTTCTTCAAGAGGATAATTAATATTCCTGAAGAGAAAAATCCTTTGCCTTCCAATTCGCATTATTCGGGTTAATTAGCTGTTAGTTTAAAAGGAAATGAAAAAAGTTCTCATCATCACTTATTACTGGCCTCCGAGCGGTGGCGCGGGCGTGCAGCGCTGGCTCAAGTTTGTAAAATACCTGCGCGAGTTTGGCTGGGAGCCCGTTGTTTACACGCCTGAAAACCCGGAAGCTCCAGCCATAGACAATTCTCTTCAGAAAGATATTCCGAAAAACCTTACTGTGCTTAAAACAAAAATATGGGAGCCCTATAATTTATACAAAGGTTTTATCGGGCAGAAGAAAGATGAAAAAATTAATGCAGGATTTCTTACCGAAAAGAAAAAGCCCGGTCTTACAGAAAAAATTTCCGTATGGATACGCGGCAACTGGTTCATTCCGGATGCGAGGAAGTTCTGGATAAACCCATCAATTGATTTTCTTTCTGAACACCTGAAAAAAAATCCGGTGGATGCTATGGTTTCAACAGGACCTCCGCATAGCATGCACTTGATTGCACTTGGAATAAAAAAGAAATTAAATATTCCCTGGCTTGCTGATTTCCGCGATCCGTGGACAAATATTGATTTCTATGACAAACTCATGCTTACAAAATTTTCAGATGCAAAACATAAAAAGATGGAGTTGGAAGTTCTGAAGAATGCTGATAAAGTTGTATCGGTAAGCTGGAGCTGGGCGAAAGATTTTCAGAAAATATATTCTAGAGAAGTTGACGTTATTACGAACGGCTTTGATGAAGCGGATTTTATTTACAGCGAAACAAAACTGCACGAAAATTTTTCCATCAGCCATATTGGCGCGATGAACAAAGATAGAAACCCCCATCAGTTTTGGATGGCTTTAAAAGAACTTGTAAATGAAAATAAACATCTGAAAAATATTTTAAAGATTCGCCTCATAGGAAAAAACGATATTTCAGTTTTGGAAAGCCTTGAGAAAAACGGATTAAATCAATTCACTGAACTGATTTCCTATTTACCTCATGACGAAGTGATGAAGCAGATATGCTCTTCGCAGGTTCTTCTTTTGCCTCTCAACGATACCCCTAACATAATGGGAATCATTCCTGGAAAAATATTTGAATACCTTGCCGCCAAACGTCCCATTTTCGCAATCGGAAATCCAAAAGGTGATTCTGCACGAATAATTTCAGAAACCAACGCAGGAATTGTTTGCGATTTCAAAGACAAAGAAAAAATGAAAGAAGAATTACTGAAGATGCTTGAGCAGTTTACAAACAAAAGTCTGTCTGTAAGCAGTTCGGATATAGCAACGTATTCAAGAAAAAATAAAACAGCTCAAATGGCTGCTCTTCTTGATTCCATCGCTTAGAATTTCGGCTTTACAATTTATTTATCTTTGAATTCCTTTTTGAAAAACCATGAAGCGCATTCTTATTGTTGTAGGCACCCGCCCGAATTTCATCAAGATAACTCAATTCAAAAAAGTTGCTTCAGTTTATGAGCACTTAGAAATAAAAATTGCCCATACGGGGCAGCATTACGAACAGAAATTATCCAATATATTTTTTCAGCAGTTTAACCTTCAGCCGGATTTTTTTCTGAACATCAGTCCCACATCGCCAAATTCCCAGATGGCAGAAATAATGATTGGACTGGAAAAAATAATTGGAGAGTATAAGCCTGATCTAGTAATGGTGCCGGGAGATGTGAATTCTACTTTTGCCGCTGCCATCACTGCCAATAAATGCACTATCAAACTGGCTCACATTGAAAGCGGACTGAGAAGTTTTGACCGAACGATGCCCGAGGAATTCAACCGCATTGCAACCGATGTGCTGGCGGATTATTTATTTGTTACCGAGCAAAGCGGAGTTGAGAACCTGAAGCGCGAAGGAAGAAAAGACACAAGCATTTTTTTTGTCGGCAACACAATGATTGACACGCTGGTTGCTTTTGACGAATTGATTCAGAAATCACCTGTTCTATCTGAGCTGAATATTGAAATGGGAAAGTTTATTTTAATGACGATGCACCGCCCTTCAAATGTGGACACAAGAGATGGGCTTGAAAAACTTTTCTCACTATTGGAAATGCTGTGCAAAAGACATCCTGTTGTATTTCCCATCCATCCGAGAACTGTAAAAAACATGGAAAGAAATAATTTGCTCGGAGAATTCAGAATTATAAAGAATCTTATCATCACAGAACCCATGGATTATTTTTCATTCCAGAAATTAGTTTCTGAAACGCTCTGCATCATTACCGACAGCGGTGGCGTGCAGGAAGAATCAACTTTCAGAAAAATTCCCTGCCTTACTCTGCGCCCGAACACAGAACGACCGATTACAGTTGAGGTGGGAACCAATGAAATTATTCCCTATGATTTGCCGCTTATTGAAAAAAAGATTTCGGAAATTGAAAAGGGAAATTTCAAAAAAGGAACTGTTCCTCCGCTGTGGGATGGAAATGCAACGGAGAGGATAATAACAAAAATAAGCAGAATACTTTAATTGTTTGGAAAATAGTTTTTATATTTGTTAAAATAATAAATCAAAAATGAAAAAAACATTCTTTTATCTCATTTGCCTTTTTCTTAGCCACGATTTTTTCGCGCAAGGAACTTGGACACAATTGACAAGTTTTCCATCTGCTGCAAGATGGGGTTCTTCATCATTCGATATTGGAAATAAGGGATATGTTGGAATGGGTTATGATGGAACAAATCATTATGGAGATTTATGGGAATACGATCCCGGAGCAAATAGCTGGACACAAAAAGCAGGAATTACTGTAGGAAGGCGTCTTTGTGCAACATTTGCCGTAAATGGAAAAGGATATGTAAGCTTAGGTGCCACTACTCTTTCATCACCAACCATACAAGAAGTTTGGGAATTTAACCCATCTAATAATTCCTGGGTTCAAAAAAATAATTTTCCAAGCAGCCCCCGATATAGTCCGGCAACATTTGTTATAGGAAATAAAGCATATATTGTTTGTGGCAATGAAGGATCTTCTTCCGGTCCTTTTACAAATGAATTATGGGAATATAATCCAACAAATGATACATGGATTCAAAAAACAAATTTCCCCAGCACAGCAAGATACGGCTGCACTGGATTTGAATTAAATAATTTTGGTTATGTGGGATTAGGATACTCGGGTTCTTTTCATAATGACCTTTATATGTATGATGCAACGAATGATTCATGGATTCAAAAGGCGAATTTTGCAGGCACCGCAAGAAATTATGCTATCGGATTTAAGGCTTGCAACAAGAGTTATGTGGGGCTTGGTCAGTCTAATGGAAATGCCTACTCAGATATTTGGGAATACAATTATTTTGGCAATACATGGTCACAAGCAACAAATTTTGGCGGAGGAAACAGATGGGTATCAGTTAGCTGTGTTATTAATGGAACTGCATACGCTGGTTTGGGTTCCAACAATGGATTTACAAATATGTATAATGATTGGTGGAAATTTAGTTGTGACGGAAATGGAATATTTGAAAATGAATTAATAAATAATTTTGTTTCTATTCATCCAACTGTATTTTCAAATTCAGCCACGCTCGAAATAATTTCTCCCTATCAAAATAATAATTGCGAATTAAAAATTTTTGACATTACCGGAAAATTAAACAGAGAAGAGAAAATCATTTCTTACAAGATGAATATTGAAAGAAAAAATCTTCAGCAAGGGGTCTATTTTTTTGAAGTGATTAATGAAAATAAAAAAATTGGCTGGGGTAAATTTATTGTAGAATAACTTTATTAAATCTCCCGCTACGAGACGCAGTTCTCTCATATTACCTTTTTTCAGAATTCTCCTTACTAAACCGAGTATTGTTCTTAAATCTTTATTTCACGTTGTCTCAAATGAATTAAAACGAGAAAGTGTTGCCAAAAAATACGAAATGAAAAACGGACTTCCTTCTCTTGATCTTCTTGATTTGCTTCCGGGTTTCAATACGGAAATTTCTCCCTACACATTTCTAAACGGCACATCCACTACCATTGACATCGCCATCTTAAAAGCGCTTGCCTCTACATACAAAGACTGCTCGTATATGGAAATAGGAACGTGGCGAGGAGAAAGTATTGCAAATATTTCTGATGCGGCAAAAGAATGTGTTTCCATCAGCTTGTCTGACGAAGAAATGAGGCATATGAAATTTCCTGAGAAGATGATTGGCGTTCAGCGATTTTTTTCAAAGGAGAAAAAGAATATTCAGTATGTCACGCACAATTCAAAGACATTTGATTTTTCATCGCTGAATAAAAAATTTGATTTGATTTTTGTGGATGGAGACCACGAATATCCGGCTGTGAAAAGCGATACAGCAAATGTTTTCAAACTTTTAAAGGATGACAATTCAATAATCGTATGGCACGATTACGGAACTGCGTTTGAAACTATTTGCTGGCCTGTGTTGGCTGGAATTCTGGATGGCGCTCCTGCAGATAAAAGAAAAAATATTTATCATCTCTCCAATACCCTATGTGCAATCTACACAACAAAAAATCTGAGAACAAGCAAACTGGAATATCCCACTGTTCCAAATAAAAATTTCAGGGTAAGGATTTCAGCAGAGAAAATTTAAATTATAGCGGCAAGTTTTTATTAAACACATCTACTTTGTCCGAGCAATAAAGTTTCGCGTCCAGTATATTGTGAATGATAAACAGGTGCAGAATTTCCACGTAACCATAAGAATGAGAAGGAAGATAAAAATTCAAGTCCCCAAGTTTTCGCAGAGGATTATCATTCTTGAATCCTGAAAAAGTAACAACTAAACATCCAGATTTTTTTGCCTGCTCTGCAGCGTTCAGAATATTTTTTGATCCGCCCGAACTGCTGATGCAGAAAACAATATCGTCTTTGTCAGCAAATTTTTCAATGGGTACAGAAAAAACTTCCGCATAGCTGAAATCATTAGAGATACAGGTCAGCAAAGATGAATCGTTAAATGCGGTTGCTCGCACTCCACCGTTCTTCCAGTAATCCACTGCCTGATGGCTGGCAATTCCGGCACTGCCTCCGTTGCCCACCATCATTATTTTTTTATTTGCCGATTGCACTTTCTTTACCATTTCTACTGCTTTCTCTATTCCTTCTTCATAAGATAATTTCCTTGAAGAAGAATCCGTTGCTTCCAGCAAATTAAGCAATGAAGCAAAGTCAGCAGAATATTTTTTTACGAATTTTTGTATGTCCATTGTTGTTATATATTGTGTCGCAAAGGATTCGCAAAAGAAAACGCAAAGAATCGCAAAGAGAACATCAGAGATTGTTTACTATTCTTTTTAATCCACCTTCAGACAATTTCAAAACATTGAAGTTAATTAAAAGCCCTAATTTACATCCTGTAATTCTTAAATATGTCAATAGTTGAGCGCAATGTATGTCCGTTATTGCTTCAACCGCTTTAATTTCAGTAATCACTTTTTTATTGACCATAATATCTAATCGGTAACCGCATTCCATTTTTACTTCTTTGTATACTAAAGGCAAAGCTTTCTGTCGTTCAACAACTAATCCCGCTTGTATTAATTCATACGAATGGCATTCTTCATATGCTGATTCTAACAATCCGGGTCCAAGTTTTTTGTGAACCTCAATTGCGCAACCAATAATTATTTTAGAAATTTCATTTTCGTCCATCCATGGTGGTTCTTCTTTTTCTTTGCGTTCCTTTGCGAAACAATCCTTATTGATTATTTTAAAAAATGTTGAATGTATTTTGTTAAATCTTTTTTATAAACGGGATGCTCGTTGCCGATAATCTGAACCGCAAGCGAACCAACGCAGTTGCCGATAAATCCTGTTACATCGTTTGAAACATTTTTATAAGAGCATAAAGCTGTTACAGAAAGCACTGCATCACCCGCTCCTACCGAATCGCGCACCGAGGTGGCAAAGGCAGGTGTATAACTGAATTTATTTTTTTCATACAGCATCGTTCCCTGCTGCCCGAGCGTGATTTGAATTTTTTTCGCGTTAGTTATTTTTTTCAGTTGGTCAACTATCTTTTCTAATTCTCCGTAATTATCCCCAAATGGCAAACGCAGTTCGCGCTCGTCAATGGAAATATAATCTGTGCGGTGATATTTGGTAATGTAGTTGTATCCGTAATTGTTACTGTTGGTCTGCGCGTTGATGGCAAGGTATTTTTCTGAACCTTCCAGGAATTTAATAATGCCGGGGGAAATAAATCCATGTCCGAAATCAGCGACCAGCACCACATCATAGTCTTTTATCTTTTTTCTCAGATGAGAAATCACTTCTTCTTCCAGTTCTTTTTCAATATGTTTATCATTTATGAAAGTGATTTCAAAAAGTTTTATGTTGAGGTAGCGGTCAAGATACCTGCGCTTGCAGTTGGTAGGAGAATCTTTTCTGAAAAAATATTTTCTTTCAATGCCTGAAGATAATTTATCGTCAATCAGTTTCTGACGGGAGTTTTCTTTTCCCAGAATAGTAACAAGTTCCACCTTGCCGGCAAACTGTTCCAGGTGATTTGCCACAGCCAGCACTCCGCCAGCAAAAACTTCTTCCCGAAGATATACTGCTGAAATATTTGGCGACTTGGTGGATTTTCCGAGCGGGAGGCAGTAATGGTATTCGTCAATAATGGTATCGCCAATCACCAGCACTTTTACATCCTTCAGTTTGTCAATCTCAGAAATTATTTTTTCCGCGGAATGTTTTTTTCTGAATGCGGTAAGATATTCTTTTGCCTTATCGCTGTGCGGACTGAAATGCGCATTCACTAAGGAAGAAGAAGAAAAAGTAATTTCTTCCGTGAAATAAATTTTTCCTCCGACCGATTTCACCGCATCTACTTCTTTCTGAATATTTCCTGTGATGTCTTTTCCCCGGTCTTTATAATCCTGTCCTTTCACATAAAAATCCGGTTTCACAATTTTTACCGTTTCAATTGCCGTGGGCCAATTATTCAGCGCCACATAATCAACCGCTTCAAGCGCAGCAATAGATTCAAGGCGAAGTTTTTCGTTGAAGACCGGACGACCGGGTCCTTTATTCACAAAGCGGTCGGGAGTTAGCGTCACCACCACCACATCAGCCACATTTTTTGCCGCTTCAAAATGTTTTATATGTCCGGGATGAAGCAGATCAAAACAGCCGTGGCACTGCGCAATTTTTTTTCCGCTCATCTTCAGCTTCGCGGAAATCTTTCCAAGTTCTTCTAAGGATATTATTTTTGATTTCATGTTTTTATAGAACGCTGATGACGCTGATTTAACGGATTTTCACAGAATCATTTGAAAATATTTTTCTTTTGAATTCAGGTTTCTTTCCAAAGTTCAAGAGTAATCCAACTTCAATATCTGTAGCCTTTAAATAATTTATTAACTGAAATTCGTGCTCCTCTGCAATTCCCTCTGCCGCCTTTATTTCTACAATTACACTATTTTCAATTATCAGGTCAGCAAAATAATTTCCAACTAATTCATTTTTGTAATACACTTCAATCGGTCTTTGTCTATCCACAATAAGATTTTCATTTTTCAATTCAAGATAAAGAGCGGTTTCATAAACTTTTTCAAGAAACCCATAACCCAACGTATTATAAACTTCATAGAAGCATTTAATAATTCTTTTAGTGATGTCGCTGTGTAGCAACTCTGTATTATCCGCTCTCATCTGTTTTATCTGTGTCATCTGCGTTCTGTTTTTATTTGCTAAGATACTTAAACCAATCCTTCGTAGCGTTGGCAATGGAATCCGGCTCCCACACAGGAGCTTCGCGCCAGTAGTCAATGTTGTCAAGCATTATTTTAACGCCTTCTTCAAAACTTATTTTCGGTTTCCAGTTCAGAACACTTTGTATTTTTTTTGTATCAGCAAAGGTACAATCCGGTTCGCCCGGGCGTTTGGGGATATACGTTATTTTTCCACCGAGTAATTCTACAAGTTTATTAATGCTATAGGTGTTTCCGCTGCCTACATTAATTATTTCTCCAGATGAGTTTTCATTTTTCGCTGCCATGAAGCAGGCATTCACCACATCGGTTACAAAAGTAAAATCACGAGTTTGCTTTCCGTCTCCAACCACCGTGAAAGGTTTTCCAGCCAGTTTCTGCGCGAGAAAAACTCCGAATACTGCTCCGTATGTTCCAGAAGTGCGGGCGCGCGGTCCGTATATATTAAAAAATCTCAGCGATGCAATATTCATTTTATACACCTGATGCCAGTGCATGCAAAGTTCTTCACCTAAATATTTTGTAAGCGCATAAGGATATTGAGGACGGATCTCTGCCGATTCGCTTGTCGGATACTTGTCAGGAATTCCATAGCAGGAAGACGATGCAGCGTAAACAATTTTTTTCACTCCATGTGTGCGTGCAGATTCCAGAACATTGATAGTTCCGTTCGCATTTGAATTGTAATATTCCATGGGGCGTTCAATAGACGGAACAATATCAGCCAGCGCTGCAAGATGAAAAACCCAGTCAACATTTTTGAAGTGCGGTTCAATCGCAAGGTGATTGCTTATATCCGCATGCACAAACTGAACGCGCGGATTATTCTGATGCTGTTCAATATTCCTAACAGAGCCGCTGGAAAGATTATCAATGATGACAACTTCAAACCCTTCCTGAACCAACCTGTCCACCATGTGGCTTCCGATGAATCCACAGCCGCCTGTTACAATTGCTTTCATTTTGTTTACCCCTTCGGGGATTTTACTTTCTTCACAACTTT
Source organism: Bacteroidota bacterium (assembly GCA_016213405.1). NCBI lineage: Bacteria > Pseudomonadati > Bacteroidota > Bacteroidota bacterium. The sequence goes on along the minus strand of JACRAM010000113.1, from coordinate 24,558 downwards.
TCGGAGCAATCCTCCAGAAAGCGTATCAATATCTTCAATAGTTTGTTTTAGTTTTCGGTCAAACGACATCGTTTGAGATTTCACAACTTCAGAATCAATTTTTCTCCAGATGCGCGGAATTCCGTGCAGGTCTTTTTCATTGATGATGTGCGGCTTGAATTCAAGTATAAAACCATTCTCAGAAAGGAATTCGTCCACATTGATTTTCCCTGCGGGTTTCCACGTACTGGCATGGTCACGAATATACAACATTCCACCGGGCTTGAGGGCACGGTGAAACTCTTTCAGCATTGAACGTACCAGCGTAGAATTCAATTCAGGAAGAACCTGAACGCACATTACCAAGTCATAAAAATTATCGGGCAATAAATCTTTTCTCCAGGTTGGCAGATGATAAATTCCTTTCCTGTTGTTTTCTATTTTGAAATTATCCTGACTGTCGATGTATTCGTAAAAAGGTTTGTCGAGATGGGAGAAATATAAATTCTGCAGGCAATATGAATTTGGAATGGCGTCAACCGCTGTATAAATGCACTCAGAAATTTTTGAAGTGAAAAGATTTGCCTGCCTGCCGTAACCTGCGCCAAAATCAATTATGTTTTTTATTTTGTTCCTTTCAGGAACGGGATAGAAATTCGGAAAAAGAAAATCATGCGCGTTATTAATTCCGACTCTTTTATTATAATTCTGAAAATCATAAGTGAGATTCAGCTTGCTGAGAATTCTTTTATCATTTTCCAAACTTGCTTTAATCAAATCTTCTGTAAGCGATGAAGGGAAATAATCGGGGAAATCAAAATGAAACCAGTTCATCCATTTCACCAAATCTTCTTTCCCTCCATATGAAAAAAAATCTTCGGGAAGTTCATCGTTGTATTTTAGTCCACGCTTCTTCCGTATTTCCTGATAATCCCAGGCAATCATCCATTTGCTGATGAATTTGCTTCGGTCCTTTTCAAGCACCGAAAGAAATTTTTGTTCCAAGGGGTTATTCATGTTGTAATTGCTCTTCTGATTTTTGTTCTCTGATTGTTATACACACCTGCCCCCGCCAGCGGGGGACATAATTTCATTAATTCTTTTTCAATTTATAAAACTCAACTACCTTATCGCACACATAATTCACCTGTTCATCGGTGAGTTCAGCGTAGATGGGTAAGCTCAAAATGGTTTTTACTTGCTTTTCAGTTACAGGAAAACTTCCCTTCTTGTATCCCAAACTCTTTGCCGATTTCTGAAAATGAATCGGGATCGGATAATGAACTTTTGAATCAACTCCGTTATCGGATAAAAACTTTTTCAACTCATCGCGGAATTTTGTTTGTATGATGAATGTGTGATATACCGCTTTCTCATTCGGTTGGTCGTGCGGAACAATCATATCAAGATGTTTCAATCGGGAATAATAGATAGCAGCAATTTTTCTTCTTCGCTCTGTCCACTGTTCAAAATAGTTCAGCTTCACATTCAGTATTGCCGCCTGAAGATTATCCAATCGCGAGTTCATACTCCAGAAATCACATTCATCACGGTTTTTCAATCCGTGATTGCGCGCGCGGGAAAGCCATGAGTAAAGTTTGTCATTATTTGTGGTCAGCGCTCCCCCATCTCCTGCCGCGCTGAGATTTTTTAATGGATGCAAACTAAATATGTTTACGATTCCGAAAGAACCGACACGCTTTCCGTTGTATTCAGCGCTTACTGCCTGCGCGCAATCTTCTATAAGATGGATTTTTTTTCGCTTACAGATTTTTTGAAGCGCATCCATGCCGGCAGGTCTGCCTGTAAGATGAACGGCTATGACTGCTTTTGTTTTTTTCGTGATTGCTTTCTCCACTTTTTCAGGGTCAAGGTTGAAATCATCGCGCACATCGGCAAAAACAATTTTTGCTCCAACGAGAGAAATGCACGAAGCGGAAGCCAGAAAAGAATTTGGAGCGGTAATCACTTCATCTCCTTTTCCGATTCCAAGCGCTTTTAAAGCAAGAACCAAAGCATCTGTTCCATTGTCAACGCCAATGGCGTATTTTGTTCCGGCAATCTTCGCAAGACTTGTTTCAAACTTTTTTACTTCTTCTCCCAGAATAAATTGTCCGCTCACCAAAACTTTTTCAACAGCAGAAAGAAGTTCTTGCTTAATGTCCTGATGCTGAAGTGCTAAATTAATGTATGGTACTTTCATAGGAAAATAGAACGCGGATAACGCAGATGTTGCAGATGCACGCAGATTAAATCCGTGAAAATCAGTCTTATCAGCGTCATCAGCGTTCCAATATTTTTTATTGCAAATTAATGTGTTGCATAAGTTTCACATTAAAATATTTATCGTCAGTAAAAGAATTCGGGATCAATCCTTTTTCAAAAGCATTTTTCAAATCTTTCACCGCATCTTCAATGGTATGCTTTGGGACAAATCCAATATCCTTTTTTATTTTTTCGGAAGAAATATGATACGAGCGGTTATCGTTGGTGGTAGTGGTGATGATGTTCACATTCTCCCCGACAACATTCTTCACCATCTGCGCAATTTCTTTCACCTTATGATTTTCATAACCGGCATTCCAAATCTTTCCGGAAATTTTTTCTTTCGGAAGTTCGAGCAGCATGATGTATAAATCCGTCATGTCTTCAATGTGAATATTCGGGCGCTTCTGCTCTCCGCCAAACACGGTGATTTCTCCTTTGTTCACAGCAAGATTGGTGAGAATGTTCACCGTTAAATCCAAACGCAGGCGCGGGCTGTATCCGCAAACGGTGGCAGGACGAATCGTTAGCGTAGTGAAATCAGCACTACGATATTTTTCTAATACCTCTTCGCACTGCGCTTTGAAAAGAGAATAGTCGGTGAGCGGCTCGAGTTTCATTCCCTCGTGAACATTGGACTCTTCTTTTATTCCATACACGCTGGAGGAAGAGGCATACATGAATCGCTTTACTCCGGAATCTTTAGAGATTTTCACAAGCGGTTCAAAGGCATCGAGGTTGATGGATTTGCCAAGAGTTGGATTGAGTTCAAAGCTTGGGTCATTAGAGATACAAGCGAGATGAATCACCGCATCATGACCGGGCAAAAGTTCTTTCAAAAGTTTTTGGTCGCGTATATCTCCCTTTATAGATTTTAGATTAGGATGTTTGGGAAGCACCTCTTCTCCATAAATCATCAAATCAAGAACAGTTACTTTGTAGCCTTTAGTAAGAAGTTTTGGCACAAGCACTGCTCCCACATATCCTGCTCCTCCTGTGATGAAAACGTTTTGCATAGATTTCAAAAAAAGAATGGTAAAAATAGTTAATTGTGTTTATGTACCAAGGGTCGGCAGAAAGTTTCGAAAGCACGGAGCAAACCTCCGAAGGGTCAGAAGAAACTGCCGATGAAAAACAAACTTTCGTCCCGATAGTTATCAGGAAAGGCATTTCTCATTTCACTACGTTCACCTGCCCCACAAAATTATATTCCCTGCCAAACACGCTGGTGAATTTTATTTTGTATACATACACATCCTCCTGCACCCGTTCCTTTGAACTGCCGCCTCTTGCTTTACCATCCCACATGCAGGGCAGCGTTTGCGGAACATCGTTCACCTTGCAGGTAAAAATTAAATTGCCCCAGCGGTTAAAGATGCTCATTTCGTATTGGGTGATTCCAAGCCCCGTGCCGAAGAAAAAATCATTCAGCTCGTCACCGTTCGGAGTGAAGGTGTTGGGAATATAAAAAACAAAATCTTTTACTTCAACCGTCTTCTGCACCGTATCCCTGCATCCGTTGTTGGAAACAACTATGAGCGTAACCACATACGCGCCTGTGTCGGCATAAAGATGAAAAGGATTCTGCACGGTGTCGCCTGTGCTGTCGCCAAAATTCCAAAACCATTGCACGGGCGCTCCGGTGGAGAGGTCGTTGAATTCAGCCGGGTCAATCAAATCAATGGTGGGCGCGGGAGAAGATAAAAAGTCAGCTATAGGAAGAGGATAAACCAACACAGAAATCGTAACGGAGCTCGTGCAATTATTGTTGGAGGTGCAGGTAAGCGTAACATTATAGTTTCCTGCGGAGGCGTACGCATGAACAGGAAATTGAACCGTGTCGGAATTGCCATCGCCAAAATTCCAGTTCCAAGAAGAAATAGTTCCGGCAGGAATGAACGACAAATCAGTGAAAGAAGTTGTATCTCCTATGCAAACTTTATCGGCAGCAAAATTCACCACCGGCAATGGATTCACCAGCACCGTATCGTAAGCGGTATCCGCGCAAGTGGCTCCCGAAGAAACAATGAGCGTGACAATATAATTTCCATAACCGAGATACGTGTGCTGCGGATTCTGCACACCCGAAGTTCCTCCATCGCCAAATTGCCATGACCAGCTGGTGGGTCCTGTTGAGCCGTCAGTAAAAACAGTGGGCGCGTTCAGGCAAACATCGGGCGCGGTGAATAAAGCAACGGGCGGAGTTAAAACAGTGGTTTGAAGAATGGTGGTGCTCTGGCAATTGTTGTTTGAGGAAACGGTGAGCACCACCGTGTAAGTGCCTGCGGCAGTGTAAGTGTGGCAGGGGTTCTGCAAGTTGGAAATATTATTCGCTCCTGAATTGGGGTCGGCAAAATTCCAGCTCCATGCGGAAATGCTGCCGGAAGAAATAGTGGACAGGTCAGTGAAGCAAGTGGGAGAATTGATGCATACGTTGCCGGAAGAAAAATTCACCGAAGGAACCGGGAATACCACCACCGTTAAGGAAGCAGTGTCTTTGCATCCTTCAGCAGTGGTAACAATAAGAGTGGCGGTATAAGTGCCTGCTGCATTGTAGGTGTGCGAAGGGTTTTGCAAAGTGGAAAAAGCAGGAGGCGTGTCGCCAAAATCCCAATTCCACTGTGTTATATTTCCATTGGAAGATTGGTCGGTAAAGACAGTCGGGTTGTTGAAGCAATTGGAGGTCACCGTGAAAGAGGCAATAGGTTTCGGATTCACCGTAATCAGCACATCATCGGTTGCCGTGCAGTTGTTTGCATCGGTTACGGTGATGGTATAGGAAGTGGTGGAAGCAGGAGTAGAGACCGGATTTGAAATGGCAGGATTGTTCAGTCCCGCTGCTGGCGACCATACATAACTTCCTCCACCTGTTGCGCTGAGAGAAGTTGAGAAGCCGAAACAAATGCTTGCGTCCGTTCCTGCATTGGCGGTGGGACCGGGCGTGAAGTTCACAACAATCATGGTGTCATGCGTGCATCCGTTGGCATCGGTAACAGTCACAGAATAATTTCCTGCAGCAAGCCCTGTGGCAGTGGAAGTGATTTGCGCGGAGGGATTCCACAAATAGGTGAATCCGCCTGTTCCTCCTGCCGCTGCTACTGTTGCCGTTCCGTCAGAACGATTACAGAATTCATTCGTTGAACTTACGTTTGTAATAACGAGTGCAGGCGGTTCCGTGACGGTAATCACTGCCGTTGTGCTGCACGAAGTACATGCCTGAAAAGAAATATCATCCAGCGCAAAATCATTTCCGCCAAGCGTTGTGTTTTGATTTACAATGCAAATATTTGCCGATGTGTTCGCTCCTGAATTCCACACGCAGAAGAACTGCAGCCAAACGCAGCAGGCAGGAGGTGCGTTAAAAGAGGCGCAGAGCGGAATGCCGTTTATGTAAAACTGCAGGATGGCAGGGCTGCTCGGATTAATGCTGGTGACCCATGTAGAAAAATTATATGTTGTGTTTGGAGTGACAGGAATTGTCTGGCACCAAACATTGCTTCCGGGAATTCCCGCACCGTTCACCACCATCATGTTTCCTGAACCGGAAGTGTGGTCACCGCAAACACAAAAACCGCCATTGTAAAAAATGGGGTTGGTGCCAACTCCATACGTGCCTTCGGGTCCCATGCATCCGGGCATATTGCAATAAGAATAGCCGCTTGAAAAACCAGCGTTGCCCGCGCTGAAGTCTCCGTTGTTTACTAACTCCACTCCCGATGGAGAACAGGAAGCATCCGTAACAATCACGGAATAATTTCCTGCTGAAAGACCTGTGGCAGTGGCAGTAGTTTGCCCGTTGCTCCATACATACGTGTAAGCAGGCGTTCCGTTTGATGCTGTTACACTTGCTGTTCCATTGCTTCCGCCCTTGCAGGAAACATTGGTTGCAGAGGTTGTGGCAGTGGGACCTCCTGTAGAACCTACAGCAACAACCGTATTGTAAGTACATCCATTTGCATCGGTAATGGTTACAGAATAATTGCCGGCAGCAAGCCCTGTGGCGGTGGAAGCTATTTGACCGTTACTCCATAAAAAATTATATCCGGGAGTACCTCCTGAAGGACTAACCGTTGCCGTTCCGTTTGATTGACCGCAGAGTTCATTTGTAAAACTCGTAGCAGCGTTAAGTACCGCTGGCTGGGTGATGGTGACAGTATTTGTAGATGAACATCCGCTGGCACTGGCATCGGTAACGGTTACAGTATAATTTCCTGCTGATAATCCTGTCGCGCAGGAAGAATTTCCTCCGCTTGGACTCCATACGTATGTATAAGGAGGAGTTCCACCTCCTGGTGTGACACATGCACTTCCTGTTCCTCCACTACAGTTAGGATTTGCAGATGAGGTAGTAGAAGTGAAACCGGCTGCGACATAAGCTATTGTTATCTGTCCGTTTCCGGGATTATTAGCTCCGGTGCAGCTTCCGCCAGCAGGTACAAGGCATGAACCGCCTCCGCCTCCGCCTCCACCGAGCGGACAACTTGAAAAACAATCGCTTCCGCCACCGCCACCTCCATAATAACCTCCGCCTCCGCCTCCACCCGGACCTACGTTATAACATGGGTCTGAACCACCCGCGCCTCCTACACCCAACACACCAGATTGCCCCGCGTTGCCACTTGCTATCCATGGCGGACCGCCAGCGCCTCCGGCTATTTGTGTTGCACCAAAACCACCTTGTCCAAAAGGACTCACACCGTTAGTTCCCGTATTGCAATCACCATTTCCACCATTTGCATCGGTATCTCCGCCACCCATGCCGCCTCCGCCTGCACCAACAATTAAACGGTTAGCAAGAGTGTTGGGGGCTATCCTTATATCTGACCCGCCTCCTCCACCAAAAGAAGTATTGTCGAGGGCTGTGTAAGGAGGGAAACAGGAAGGGGTACCTATCGCACTTTGTCCTGCCCCTCCTCCATTCCAACCGGCACCGGGTACTGTTCCTTGCCCGCCTACATTTATCTGTAATACTTGTCCGGGCGTAACAGCAACGGTAGCGGTAACAGTGGCGCCTAAACCGCCATTAGGTCCGCCACCCTGTGCGCCAACAGCAGTTACTGTAATTGTGTTCACACAGTTAGGAACAATCCATGTCTGCGCTGATCCTGTATAATTAAAATTTACGGTTGTCTGGCAGAAAACATTGGACGAACTTATCAAGGATAGAATAAGTGCAGGAAAATAGCTGACGCGGATGAATAAAGAAAAAAATATATTATAAAAACTGTTCATCTTGATTAGGACGATAAAATTATTATTTAGTTGCCTTTAGTGCAGAAAGAAAACATTTAGTGTTTATAACTAAACAAAGATAGGTTTTCAAAGGAGAATACATAAAAAAAGGAAGGACTATTTTATAAACAAAAACAATACTATCTCACCACCGTGACAGTGCCGATAAAATTATATTCCAGATTGAAAACATTTTTGAGGCGAACTTTCCAAACGTACACATCTTCCTGCACGCGCTCGCTTGAAATTCCACCATCCACTTTTCCATCCCACATGCAGGGAAGTGTTTGCGGAAGCCCTGCCCCGTTTGAACCGGGGTCGTTCACTTTGCAATAGAAAATCCGGTTTCCCCACCGGTCAAAGATGAACATTTCATATTCCACTATGCCGATTCCCACACCAAAGAAAAAATCATTATTTCCATCTCCATTCGGAGTGAAAGCATTGGGAATGTAAAACGTATAGTCCTGTATTTCGAGCGGTCGCTGAACGGTATCCATGCACCCGTGATTGGTAGCTACTATGAGCGTGATAACATAAGTTCCAATATCGGTGAAAACATGAATGGGATTCTGAGAAAGCGATGTGGCTGTGTCTCCGAAATCCCACCACCACTGCACGGCACCTCCGATGGATATGTCGGTGAATGATACATCATCGGAAAGACCAATGGGCGAACCGGGTGAATAAGAAAAATCTGCAGCAGGAAGCTGAAATACAATTACAGGAATTGTTAAAGAGCTGATGCATCCGTTATTGGATGAAACGGTAAGCGTGACATTATAATTTCCGTCAGAAGAATAAATGTGAGAAGGATTCATCCCGTTATCTATCGGAGTTCCATCGCCAAAGTTCCAGTTCCATGTGCTGATGGTTCCACCTGACACCAAGGATAAATCGGTAAAGGAAGTGGGCAGCCCTTCGCAAACACTGTCGGCAATGAAGCTGGGAACAGGAAGAGGATATACCGTAACAGTACCGGTGACGGTATCGGTGCAACTTCCGGCTGAAGTAACAATGAGCGTTACGGTGTATGTTCCGCTCTGCTGATAAATATGACCGGGACTTTGAAGGGCAGAAGTATTTCCATCACCAAAATTCCAAGCCCACTGCGTTACGTTGAATGAACCATCGGTGAAAGATGTTTGTATGTTCTGACAAACATTGTTAGCAGTGAAAGCGGCAACCGGAAGAGAATAAACCACCACAGGCAGGTTGGTTGTACTCTGGCATCCGTTGTTGGATGTAGCGGTGAGTATCACCACAAAATTTCCTGAAGCGGTAAAAAGATGACAAGGGTTTTGAAGATTGGAAATATTATTTGCTCCCGAATTGGGATCTCCAAAATTCCAGCCCCAGCCGGTAACGGCTCCTGAAGAAATGGTTGTTGAATCAACAAAGCAGGTTGTATTGCCAACGCAAACACTTGTTGCACTGAAGTTGGCGAACGGAAGCGGGTTCACGGTAACAACAAGAGCAATAGTATCCTTGCATCCGTTAGTGTTTGTGGCAATGAGTGTGGCGGTATAAGTTCCCGCTGTGTTGTAGGTGTGAGAAGGATTTTGCAGTGTTGTGTCATTTCCATCGCCAAAATCCCAATCCCATTGGGTAGGATTTCCGGTGGATAAATCGGTGAAAACAGTAGCGTTATTAAAACAGGCGGTTGTTACAATGAATGTTGCTGCGGGTTTTGGATTTACGGTGATGATTTGCGTGAGCGTATCAGAACATCCGTTGTTGGTAGTAGCAATAAGTGTAACAGAATAGGTTCCCGATGCTGTATAGGAGTGTGATGGATTTTGCTGGCTGGAAATATTATTTCCTCCTGATGCAGGATCGCCAAAATTCCAGTTCCAGGTGGCAGCACCTGTTGACAAATCAGCAAACTGAGTGGAAGGTGTGTTCACGCAAACGGTGGTTGCAGAAAAATTAGCAATTGCTTGCGGATACACCGTGGCAGGAAGAGAAAATGTTGACGTGCATCCACCAGGCGCGGTTACAGTTAATGTCACAGTATAATTTCCAGAAGCAGCATAGGTGTTGGAAGGATTCTGCAGAGTGGATGTATTTCCATCGCCAAAGTTCCAGCTCCATGAAGTTCCTCCACCGGTAGACAAATCGGTGAACTGTGTGGGATTGTTTATGCAAACAGAGGTTGCAGAAAAATTTGCTGTTGGCTGAGCGTTTACCGTCACCACCTGCGTAATAACAGAATTACATCCGCCCGGTGTTGCAGATACATTTAATGTGGCGGTATAAGTTCCGGAAGCAGAGTAAGTGTGTGAAGGGCTTTGAAGGGTGGAAGTGTTTCCGTCTCCAAAATTCCAGTTCCATGCTGTTCCACCGCCTGTGGATTGGTCGGTGAATTGGGTGGCATTACCAAGACAAACCGTTGTAGCGACAAAAGCAGCAAGGGGTTGTGGATATACTGTTATAGGATATGGAATGGCAGAATCACAACCCCCTGCTCCTAAAACAGTAAGTGTTACAGTATAATTTCCTGCGGCTGCATACGTGTTGGAAGGATTTTGCAGCGTAGAAGTATTGCCATCGCCAAAGCTCCAACTCCATGAAGTTGCTCCGCCTGTAGAAAGATCGGTAAACAGGGTTGGATTGCCAAGGCAAACTGATGTGGCGCTGAAGTTGGCAACGATAGGTGGGGGAGGTACAGGAACAGTATCTGTAATCATATCACAATTGCTTCCAACTGTATAAACAGCCGTGTAAGCTCCTGGAGGCAAATTATTACCGGAAATATCTAAAATGGAATCGTTTTGCCCAGCAATGGCTATTCCGTTTTCATACCATTGCCACGTTCCGCCCGAAGTATCGGTATGCGATGTTATGACGATATTGTTTTGACAATAGATTCCAGTTTGGTTAATGGTAAGAGGGGAAAAGGAGGCGGTAGTATTCAGCAATATATTATCATAATAAAAATAAGGATAACATCCTGATGGCGGAGAATAACTCGGAGGAAGTGTGCAGGGTGAGCCAAAAATTATTGCATTAATATTTACGGGTGGTGTAAAAGTGATGGATATTATTCCCCATGAACTTACAGGTGTGTAATTAGTGAATCCTAACACTTGCCATGGAGAAGGAGGGCATCCCACTCCGGAGAAAGGCAGGTTGCCGCAATTAGTACTTCCATAAATAACTATGTCAATTGCTGAAAAATCTATCACGCCACCATTACAAACACCACCGAAATTATCAATAGGAGTTGAAGCAATATTCATTTGAAGAGTGTATGATTGTCCTGCAAGCATGGGTGATGATAAGCAAGAACCAACATATTCCTGCCAGCCCGGACTAAAAATTGCACCCAAAATTCCATTACCATCAGGGAAAGGAACAAGCCCTGCAGAAGTAGCCGCACCAAAAACAATACCGCAGGTATTCATGTAATCAGAGGTGGCAGTTGATGCTTGTATCCATCCGGTAGCACATGAAACCTGACTATAACTACTGGGGCAGCAATTCATTTGTTCAAATGATTGATTAGGTATTAAGGATGGAACAGAACTGCTGCCTCCGCCAAATCCGTTGCACACGCATTCCGCTGTGTCATTCAAATCAATCAAGCCATCACCGTCATCGTCAATACCATTGTTACAAATTTCTCCAGCGAAAGTTATAGGAGGAATTTTTTTTGCAGAAGGTGCGATGGGTTTTTGTTGTGGGTTGTGATTTTTTTCAACAGGCAATACTTTGTTTTTTGTAATGTAAAAAGGAATAGCTGCTGAATCAGAAATAATTTTGTTCGCTCCTACATTCTTTTGCGGGAAACCGTCAATACAAAAGCTAAATAAAATGAGAAGAAGAAATAAACTTTTCAGAAAAAAATAAAAAAATGTTTTATTAATGTTCTTCATATCTATTAATATGACGAGAAAATCATCATTGGTTGCCTTTAGTTATGAAAAAAAATATAAGGTATCTTTTTAAACTGAACAAAGGTACGTTTATCAAAGCAGACTGCCTAATAAAGAGGAAGTAATTTTTGCCGGACGCTGTCCCTATGAGGGAAGGGGTCTCTTTTCCCGAAGAGTCTCTCCGAACTCCAAAGGAATCCCCTTCGGGATAATGATACAAAGTATTCCTTATTTATTTGCTGATTACAATTTTCTTTCTCGCTATGCCTTTCTCGGTGGTGAACTGGAGAAAGTAAACTCCGTTGGGCTTGTCGGAAAGGTTAATGGTTAATTGAGTTGATTGAGTTAACTGAGTTGAATAGGTTTTTTCTCCAAGAAGATTTACAATTTCAATTGCTGTCACCCTGAGCGAAGCCGAAGGGTCTGAGGATTGGATGGTGAAAACTCCGCTGGTGGGGTTGGGGGAAACACTGATTGAATTATTTTCTCCTTTGCTTTCATAAATTGCTGTTGGAGTGCTTACTATCAGCATAACCGTATCAGTATTCACAGAAGTATTATAGTCAAATACAATTCCAGCATAGTTGCTTATAACTGTTCCGATGGGATTATTCGGCTTTTGCAGAACTTTAAACTTAATGAATCCATGGCTTGCAGGTTCATTCACATTACTGTCGGGCAAAAGAATATTGTTAAATGTCCATTTAAGAACATTTGTTCCGAGTATTTGAAGAGTATATGGATGGCTGCTTATCCCGCTTATCACTGAAGATACAGTTAGACTCGGATCAAGCTCATCGAACACAGTAACATTGAAAGCAGTATCCGTTCCGGTATTCTGAAAAGCTATCGTATAAGTAATTGTGTCTGTTTGTAAAATATTTCCCTGAATGATTGGAGCTTTGTTCGTAGTAGTAACTGCTTTTTTTTCGTTCGGATCAAAAGAACCAGTAACAACTGATACATCTTCCACATAATTATTAAGTGTATTACAATCGCCTGCCAAAGGTAAAATCTGAGCATAGGATAAAAGTGTATCTCCCCACCATGCGCTGCATGAAACAGAATCAGTAACAGTGAATGAAACCGATTGCCCCGGATTCATTGTTCCAAGTTTCCAAAAATATTCTGTACCGGAAATACTATCCCAGGGCAGTGTTGAACTTAGTGGAATAATTTTAGCATCGAAATTCACTTTCAACAATGCATTTGAAACAGGAACTGTTCCGTTGTTAGATCCTTGTATATAGAAAAAATTATTCTTCAAACATCTGCGCTGATTCGCTGTTCCGATTCCCACTGTTAAATCGGCACAACTGACTGCTGCCTGCATTCCGAAATTTAAATTGAGAACTGTATCATCATTATTTACAGAAACAGAATAGGAAGAAGGTAATAAAGGGCAAACCTGATTCCAATAATTGTTCAGAGGCAATAAACTCACATCATAATTACCCGCTGGAACCTGCACATTGTAATCGCCATTCGATGCAGCCACTCCATAATAGTTAGTTAGCGAAGATGTATTTTGCGCCTGAACCATCCAGTTGGCAAGAGAAATATCCCCTCCGTCTTTTATACAGTTGGAATTTGCATCTGAAAATATTGTTCCGTTAAGGCTGGCAGGTATAACTATATTAACTGTATCACAAAAAGAACAAGTATCGTTTGCCTGGGTAATAACTTTTGTGCAAACTGTATAAGTTCCAGATGTAAAATAATTATGATAAACTGCTGGTGCATAACCCAAATTTATCGCAGTGTCTTGATTTCCATCTCCGAAATCCCAGAACCATTTTTTGGAATAGCAGGGTGCATTTACATAGAATCCCATTTTATGTATTGAAGTATCTTTCCAATTAGAAAACGATGCACTGCATGGCGGATGAGTTCCACTAACCGTAATTGTATCATAAAAAGTGCTGTTGCATAAATTACCGTCTGAAATATGAAGCCAAACTTTGTAATCACCTGCATAAGGAGTAGTAAAGGGCCATTGCGGGGGATTGCTGAAATACGTTAATTCGCTTCCGCAATTGTTGTAGAATGTCCATTCATAGTTGATAGCAGTGCTATAAGTGGAAGCATCAGTCAGATATATATTATTGCCGCTTACGCTATATGTGAATGCAGCCTGGCATTGCGCATTTGCAATCCCACTAATAACAATAAACAAGGAAAGTAATTTCATTTTCATTCCACAAATCTACCTCTTTCTTTTCACAGCGCAAAATAAATCTCAACTATTCCTTCACATTAAGCTGGCTTTTAAAACTTGATTAGCTGGCTATCCGTTTGGTTAATCTGGCTTTTCAAGCTGGTTAGCTGGCTATCCGTTTGGTTAATCTGGCTTTTCAAACTGGTTAGCTGGCTATCCGTTTGGTTAATCTGGCTTTTCAAGTTGGTTAGCTGGCTATCCGTTTTGGTTAGCTGGCTTTTCAAGCTGGTTAGCTGGCTAACCATTTTGTTAAGCTGGCTTTCTGTTTCAAAAAGCTCGCTTTTTATAGCAAAAAAAGAGTTAGGGCTCTTTCCTGCTTATGAGTGAAAACAAAAACCTGCCTATGCTTTCGCTTCGGCAGGCAGGCAGGAACAGATTCTCCGAAGGAGTCCTTCGGACCTTCGCCCTGCCCCTGTTGCCTCATACCCTGCCCCCTCTGTCCTTCGGACATCTCCCCCTTGGGGGAGACGTAGAGGGGGTGTTGGATTGAGTTATTTACTTATAACGATTCTCGTTGTAGTTTTATTTCCTCCCGATATTAACTGGCAGAAATAAATTCCGTCCTGCAAATCGCTCAGGTCAAATTGGCTTTGATAATCTGATGCCTCTAAATTTTGCGGAGCAAGCAATGTCTTTGCAAGGTTTCCATTCATATCAAACAGCACCATGCCGGTTGAACTGTTTTCTTTCACCGAATATTTTATTGTAACCAAACCGTTTGCTGTTGGATTGGGATAACAAGTCAAATCAATGGTTAATGGTTGATGATGGTTTACCCCGTTGGAATTGTTTCCTACGGGGTTGATGGTTGATGTATTTCCATTAGCCATTAGCCATTTTACATTATCCATTTCATACACTTCTTCTCCCTTTATAGTCTGAAAGTCTTCACCCATAGTCACTAGTCCGCCTGCTCCCAGCTCAGATTCAACAATCGGGTCAGTTAGGGGAAGGATTTCTTCTGCCGGATATGGATCATAAAGCACGCAGGTATACGTGATGGGCTGAATAAATTCCTCATAAGGTGCTTCCTGAATATCTGATGTTAGTTCCTCCAGCGGTTCAGGAATTTCTGATTCAATGTCTTTAATGACAACGTTCTCTTCAACAATTGTTTTCGGAAGTGTTTCAATAACCAACAGGTTTTCAATCGGTTTATCCGCAAGATTTTCTGATTCATCTCTCACTTCAACCGTTTTGATAAGCAAATCCAGTCCGCATTTGGGGTGAACTTTCGGTGCATAGTCATTTTCCTTTACTTGCTCGGTTTCTTTTGAAGGCAATACATTATTCTTACAATCACTAACAGGCAATTCACAGACTTTGATTGATTTCAAGCAACAGGTGTAGGGTCGGTCATTCAAAGGCAATCGGCAGGTATAAACTGGTTTGTCATTTTTTTTCTGGGCAGATGCCTCGTTTGCATGTAAGAGCCATCCACCCGATACAAGTGCAAGGGCAATCATAAACCGTTTACTGAACTGTTCAGCAAGGCGTGTGCTGCAAATGCTGTTTTTGGAATTTATCCGGATAAGGTTGCGGAAGTAAGTAGTGTTGTTCATGGTAGTTTGTTTTTAGTTTGAGAACATGATGCAGGTCATTATTAAATTCCATAACCGAAAAAAGAATGTTACAAAGCGATGGCTCATTATTCCTTCATTCGCTATTCCACCTTTCCATTTTCTTCTATCTTTGCTTCCCGTTGAAAAAATATTATTTATGAAATTTCTTGTCTGCATTTCTCAGGTTCCCGACACCACCACCAAAATAACTTTCACTCCTGATAAAAAAGCGTTTAACGCACAAGGCGTTCAGTTCATAATAAATCCTTCTGACGAAATTGCCTTAACCCGAGCTCTTGAATTGAAAGAAGCATTGGGCGGAACTGTGTCTGTAATAAATGTGGGGCAAGCCAACACCGAACCCAACCTCCGCAAAGCCCTTGCCATTGGTGCCGATGATGCCACCCGCGTGAATGCAGAACCAACCGATGCTTACTTTGTGGCTTTTCAGATTGCGGAAGTGATAAAGAAAAATACATACGATGTAATTCTTTCAGGAAAAGAATCTATTGATTATAACGGAGGACAGGTTCCGATGATGATTGGAGAATTGTTGGGCATTCCATCGGTTTCTGTCGCTACGAAACTGGATATCAACGGAACAACCGCAACACTCGAAAGAGAAATTGACGGAGGAAAAGAAGTGGTGGAAATGAAACTGCCGTTTGTGGCTGGCGCGCAGAAAGGAATGTCAGAACCACGCATCCCGAACATGCGCGGAATTATGACAGCCAGATCAAAACCTCTTGTGGTGGTTGAACCTGCTGCTTGCGAAGTGCTGAGCAGTTCGGCTCAATTTGATTTGCCACCGGCAAAAGGAGAATGCAAAATGATTGACCCGAATAATGTGGCTGAACTTGTAAACTTATTACATACGGAAGCGAAAGCAATTTAATCCCCCTTTCTCCCCCTTTTAAAGGGGGAAAGCGAGCCCTGCGAGCAGGGGGATTTTAAAAATAAATATATGTCAGTATTAATTTTTGCAGAGAATTGGGGAGGTAAGTTCAAGAAATCAACTTACGAAGCAATTTCTTACGGTTCTGAAATCGCAAAACAAGTTGGCGGAAATGTAACTGCTGTTGTCATCGGCAATGTGAGCGATGAGGATATGAAGTCGCTCGGAAAATACGGAGCGCAAAAAGTTTTGTCGGTGAAGAACGATAAACTGAATGCGCTGAACCCTTCCGCATTCGCTTCCGCCATCGCGCAGGCATCACAAAAAGAAAATGCGAAAGTGGTTATTGTCTCTTACACTTATTCAGGTCGTTCTGTTGCCGGAAGAGTTGCCGTGAAATTAAAAGCAGGACTTGTAGCAGGTGCTGTTCAACTCCCCTCCTCTGGAGGAGGGGCAGGGGGTGGTCTCACCATCCGCAAAAAATGTTTTTCAGGAAAGGGATTGACGGATGTAACCATTTCTTCCGAAATAAAAATAATCGGTCTTTATCCAAACTCTTTTCATCTTGATACCGGAGAAGGAAGCGCAGCGATAGAAAGTTTTTCTCCCTCCTTCAGTGATTCAGATTTTAATTCAACATTCAAAGAAACCAAAAAGACATCTGATAAAATTGTTCTCACCGAAGCGGAGATTGTTGTCTCTGGCGGAAGAGGATTGAAAGGACCTGAGAACTGGGGAATGATTGAACAACTGGCTGAACTTCTCGGTGCCGCAACTTCCTGCTCAAAACCTGTTGCCGATGTGGGATGGCGTCCGCATCACGAGCACGTTGGGCAGACAGGAATCACCATCGCTCCGAATCTTTATATCGCCATAGGAATTTCAGGAGCTATTCAACATCTTGCCGGAGTAAATTCTTCCAAAGTGATGGTGGCAATTAACACAGATAAAGAAGCGCCTTTTTTCAAAGCCGCCAACTACGGAATTTGCGGAGATGCATTTGAAGTGGTTCCGAAACTGATTGAAGAAATCAAAAAGTTTAAATCAGCACATTAAATAAAAAGGAAGAATGGAAGACCGGAAAATTGGAAGGTTGATAATTTTCATTCTTCCATCATTCCATTCTTCCAATATTCCGCTTCTAATTATTTTGTAAATTCGTAATACCAGTAGAAAGGTTTGTGAAAAAGGTAAAACTTGATATTATCGGACTCTCTTACAGCCAGACACAGGCAGGAGCATACGCATTGGTGCTCGGTGAAATGAAAGGCAAAAGACGCCTGCCGATTATCATAGGAGGATTTGAAGCGCAGGCAATCGCCATTCAACTGGAAAAAATGACACCCAGCCGTCCGCTCACGCACGACCTTTTCAAAAACTTTGCCGATACATTCAACGTAAAACTTATTGAAGTAATCATTTACAATCTCGTTGAAGGAATTTTTTACGCCAAGCTGATTTGCAATGACGGAGAAAAAGAAGTGGAGATTGACGCACGCACTTCCGATGCCATCGCGCTTGCCGTTCGTTTCGACTGCCCTATTTTTACCTATGAATTTATTCTTTCTGCCGCGGGAATTATTCTGGAAGACCAGCCGAAAGAAGGATTGGGTTCCTCCGCCATCGAAGAACCCGTTGTAAAAAAATCTTCAGAGAAAGATGACAAAGACCTCACAAAAAAATCTACCGAAGAGCTGAAAGAGATGCTCAAGAACGCCATTGACGGAGAAAACTACGAACGCGCATCCCGCATCCGCGATGAGCTGAACAAGAGAAAAAAATCTTGAAAATGATTACACCGATTTCCGAAAAGGCAAAAATAGATTACAGCGATAAAAAGCAAAAAAATAATCAGTGTAATCTTTCTAAAATCTGTGTAATCTCATTATAGATGGAAAGATTTACCGGATTGATTGGCATCGCTCTGATTTTCGGAATTGCCTTCCTCGCATCCAACAACCGCAAAGCCATCAATTACCGCCTCGTTATCAGCGGTGTCATACTTCAGATTATAATTGCCGTATTGGTTCTGAAAGTAGAACCCGTCACAAAATTCTTTCAACTGCTTGGAAAAGGGATGCAAAAGATTGAGCAGTTCGCCAAGCAGGGAGCCGATTTTGCCTACGGAGGAATTGCAGCGGTTAATTACACAGGCAAAGTAGAGAATTACACAGCGCCTCACGTTTTTGTTTTTGCTTTCAATATTACTTCTACCATTATTTTAGTTTGCGTGCTGGTTGCTATATTTTATCACATCGGACTTATGCAGCGGATAGTTTCTGTGATTGCAAAAGCGATGAACTTTATCATGCGTGTGAGTGGGGCAGAAGCATTAAGCAATGTGGCGAGCGCTTTTGTCGGACAAGTAGAAGCGCAGGTGATGATTCGACCGTATCTGAGCGGAATGACAAAAAGCGAATTGCTTGCTTCCATGAGCGGAAGTCTGGCTTGCATCGCTGGAGGAATTTTAATTGTGTACGCCAGCATGGGCGCGAAAGCAGAATATTTAATTGCCGCAAGTTTGATGGCGGCTCCCGGAGCGCTGGTGATTGCAAAAATTGTTTATCCCGAAACAGAAGAATCACAAACGATGGGAAATGTGAAACTCGAAGTGAAAAGCAGTTACAGCAATTTGATTGATGCCATCAGCCATGGTGCGGCAGATGGTTTTAAAATTTCTATGAACGTGATTGCCATGCTCATCGGTTTTATTGCGCTCATCGCTTTGATCAATTGGCTGCTCGGGCATGTTCACGCTGGATTATCGCTGGATTATTTGTTCGGGAAAGTTTTTTTTCCTTTTGCGTGGGCAATGGGAGTTCCCGCGCAGGATTTGAACAGCGCAGCCACGTTACTTGGACAAAAACTTACTATCAATGAATTTGTAGCATTTAAAAATCTCACGAGTTCTGCCGTTCCTGTTCTCACACAAAAAGGAACTTTAATAGTGAGTATTGCGATATGCGGTTTCGCTAACTTCAGCAGCGTGGGTATGCAGATTGGCGGCATCAGCGCTTTGGTTCCGGAACGAAGAGCGGATCTGGCAAAACTCGGATTGAAAGCTTTGCTGTGCGGAACACTTGCATCCTATCTCTCCGCCAGCATTGCGGGAATATTGAGCTGAGAAAATAATTTCGGGAAATTACAGCAGATGCTTTTCGATAAACTCCCTAACGCAACCGTCACCGCCTTTTTTGTCAAGAATAACTTTTACAATTTTCTTGACCTCTTCGACTGCATCATTCGGGCAGGCGGAAAATCCAACAGCGGAAAGTAAATTAATATCATTGGTATCATCCGCAATGTGAGCGACTTCATCCAAGCTGATTTTTAATTTTTTGCACCAGCGGGAAACAACCTCCAGTTTTTCTTCATCGCCTGAATAAACAAATTTAATTCCGAGCATTTTGGCGCGGGCGTTGTGGAGTTTTTTGCTTTTCCCGGCACTGATAAACGCCACATAGATTCCTTTTTTTATTGCCGTGCGAATACCCACTCCATCCTTCACATTAAATTTTTTTGCGATGTCGCCTTTTTCGGTAATGTAAACGCCTCCATCAGTGAGAACACCGTCCACATCAAGGGTTAGGAATTTTATTTTCGGATTCACGGTTAAATAATATTTCTGCCAATAGCTTTTGCAATCGGCTTGAGTGATTCATAAAGTTTTGTGAACTCATCAAAGTTTAATTGCTGAGAAGCATCTGATTTTGCAACAGCAGGATTTGGATGTGTTTCAATCAGTAAGCCATCGCATCCCATCGCCATACATGCACGTGTTAAATCAGAAACACCATATGCATAACCAATTGCATGGCTTGGGTCAAGAATAACAGGGAGATTCGTATGTTCTTTCAACCATGCCACTCCACACAAATCCAATGTGAATCTTGTTTTAGTTTCAAAAGTGCGGATGCCGCGCTCGCAGAGAATCACGTTTTCATTTCCGCCCGATAAAATAAACTCTGCTGCCTGAACGAATTCCTGAACAGTTGTTCCGAATCCGCGCTTAAGGAGAACGGGTTTTTTTATTTTCGCACATGCTTTCAGAATTCCGTGGTCGTACATTGACTTCGCTCCAATCTGAATAATATCAGAATACTGAATAATTTCCTGAACATGAGTACTGTCTCGTACTTCAGAAATAATTTTCAGTCCGTATTTGTTGCGCATCTTATCAAGCAGTTTCAACCCATCAACCCCCATTCCCTGAAAAGTATAAGGAGAAGTTCTCGGCTTGAAAGCACCAGCACGGAGAATTTTTACACCGAGTTTTTTACAAAGTTGTGCGGCTTGTTCTATTTGCTCTTCAGATTCTACCGAGCAGGGTCCGGTAATGACAACTGTATTATTTGTTTTTCCCCCTATTGAAATTTCATCAGAAATTTTTATTTCTCGTGTTCCGCTAAAATATTTTTTACTCGCGAGCTGGATATCGTCATTGAAAACAAAACTTTCAGCAACCAATGACTTGTGCTTCTCTTCAACTTCTTTGAGTCTATTTGGTGTGACAAGAAGAAAAGAGCCATTTTGCTTCAACACAAACGACTGCAATTCTTTTCCAAGTTCGTTTGCTTTGGTTTCGTCAACTGAATTTTTCAATTTAATAATCATAACTATTCCCCTTTAATAAGATTAGTGAATGTTATAGCACCAATGAGATTATTATTGCGGTCAACCACAGGCAAATATAGAATGTTCTGCTTTGTGTTTTTGATGAACTCTATCATTTCTGTAATAGTAAAATCATCATAAACGTGAATGGGCTTTCTGTTGACAATGTCGTTCACTTCCACTTTATTCAGGTCTGAAATTTTTTTGATAAGTCCTTTGCGAACATCCGCATTTGAAATGAGTCCTTTCAGTTTTCCGCTTTCATCAGCAACGGTGGTGAATCCGAAATTAAATTCATCAATGCTTTTTAAAACATCGGCAAAAGAAGATTTTTCATTGATAATTGGGATTTCCTCTTTGCTCATCATTACATCTCGCACGTGCATGCCCGAAGGAACATAATACTGGCTTCTCAAGTTATGCATTGCGTTGCCCATCATCAATGAGTTGACTAGATACGAACCTGACACAACGGAATAAACTCCCATGTTGCGAAGCACAAAAGAAATATCAGCAGTAACGCCACCATCTACATGAATTTTTTTATTGGGGTATCTATTATGAAACTCACGAATCTTTTTAAAATTTTCCTTATTGAATGTTCCTCCGCTTTTCCCTGGCGTAGTAGTCATGAACAGGATAAAATCAAAACTGTCTTTATATTTTTCAAACACTTCAGTCTCTGTTTCCGAAACGATTGCCAGTCCGAGTTTTGATTTTATTTCCTTTGGGATGTTAATGCCGTTTTTTAGATTTTCGTATTGAAAAGTAACAAGGTCAACATTGTTCTCAATAATTTTTTGAAAAAACATTTCTGGTTGAGAACTGATGATGTGCAAATCAACAGGAGTTTTGCTGAGACTTCGGATTGTTTTTATATCGTCAAAAACAGAAAGGTTATCGTTGCAGTCAATATGAAAATAATCAACAATATAATCGTCAAGTTCTTTTACCAAATCAGGAAGTGATTTTTCTTTACTTGAATATATGGATGCGGAAATCTTCATAGAAGCGGTAAATTTAGAAATAAAGAATGATTCGTTAGAATGTGTGATAAACTCCCCGCCAAAAAGAATATTGTATTTTTATGACATGAAATTATCCGTTTGCATCTGTTTGTTTTATCCGTTTGCATCTTTGTTTACCCAAACAATAGATAATCACTTCAAGTTAGATCAGATTGGTTACAAGCTGAACGACCGAAAAATCTGTGTTATCTCCGATCCGCAGACGGGTTACAATGCTCCTGACCCTTACACTCCGAATGATACGCTCTTTGTAAAAAGGCAGTCGGATAATGCAACTGTTTCAATTGGTCCTGCAATTCCGTGGAATGGCGGAGCAACGCATGTGCAGAGCGGAGACAAAGCCTGGTGGTTTGATTTCAGCAATGTGGTCGCTCCCGATGATTACTATATATATGACAGCCAAAACAACAAGCGCACTTATACTTTCACGATTGGAAATAATGTTTACAACGATGCGCTGAAATACGCCATTCGTTTTTTTTATCATCAGCGATGCGGCATGGCGAAGACTGCGCAGTATGCAGGAACAAATTATACAGACGTGATTTGCCATGAAGGAACGATGCAGGATTTGAATTGCAGAGATGTGACACAGCCCAGCAATGTTTCGCTTGAAAAAGATTTATCAGGAGGGTGGCACGATGCGGGGGATTACAACAAGTACACCAATTTTTGTTTTGCAACCGTAAATTATTTATTGGATGCGTACGAACAGAATCCAACTGTGTTCAAAGACAATTATAATATTCCTGAAAGCGGAAACGGTATTCCCGATATTCTGGATGAAATAAAATATGAACTCGACTGGCTTTTGAAAATGCAGAATATAGACGGCTCAGTACTGATGAAAGTTTCCACATTGGGATTTACTGGAGGATCTCCTCCAAGTACAGATACTGCTCAACGGCTTTACGGTCCAGCATCTTCATCTTCTACCAGAACTGCAGCGAGTTTGTTCGCACATGCAAGTATTATGTATAATACCATTCCATCTTTACAAACCTATTCAACAACTCTTCTGACAAAAGCCCAACTCGCCTGGACATGGCTTCAGAATAATCCGGGAAATTCCAACTACAACAACTCCGGCTTCTCCAGCGCGAATCCTGAAGTTTCGGCTTATGACCAGAATTCCGCTTCGCTCACCGCAGCGATTTATCTTTATGCCGCTACAGGAAATACTACTTACAGAACTTACGTGGACAACAATTACAACATTCAGCCATTGCAGTGGACGTATTGGTATCCTTTTGAATCTCCTTACCAAGATGCTCTTCTTTATTATTGCAATACAATTGGTGCGACCGCAAGCGTGGTGAACACGATAAAAAATAATTGCATCACTTCAGTTTCATCAAACAATAATGATTTGCTTCCCGCTTACAATAATAATACAGATGCTTACATGGCGCAGATGCAGGACAACGATTATGTGTGGGGAAATAATCAGTTCAAATGCGAAGAGGGAAGCATCTTATATAATATGGTACAATACAATTTAGATGCACCCAACCAAACTAAATACCGAAACGCTGCTGAAGGATACATTCATTATCTGCACGGAGTAAATCCACATGGACTTGCTTTTCTGACGAACGCAAATGTATTTGGCGGAGATAATTTCACTCAGGAGATTTATCACGGATGGTTTGGCGATGGAACGATTTACGATGGAGGAGCAAGTCCATATATAGGCGCTCCTCCTGCATTTATTCCCGGAGGCGTGAACAAAGATTATCAACCAGATGCTGCTTATACAGGTCCACCGATTTCTCCTCCTCAAAATCAGCCCGTTCAGAAAAGTTATAAGGACTGGAACACATCCTTTCCCGAAAACTCATGGGAAATTTCTGAAGTGGGAATTTATGTGAACGCGGCTTACGTAAAGCTGCTTTCCAAGTTTGCGGATTCAACTTCGGTGACTACTGGTATAGAAAATACTGCAACTGAAAATGATTTAAAAATTTATCCTAATCCTTCTTCGGGAAAGTTTATAGTCTTTGGTTTACAGTCTCCGGTTGAAATACAAGTTTTCAATTCAATAGGACAAATTGTTTACAATAAAACCGTAAACCAAAAACAGGAAACAGTAAACCTAAGCGAAGCGAACGGAATTTATTTTTGCAGAATCAACAACGGAGCATTTACTAAAACACAAAAAATAATTATCACGCGATAATGAAAGCCAAAGTAAATAACAAATACGATTTCACCATTCAGGGCAATGAAAAGGATTTTGATATTATCGAAGTCAAACAAGGAATCTTTCACATCATCAAAGACCATAAATCGTATAACGCAGAAGTGCTGAAAGCAAACAGAGAAGAAAAAAGTTTTGTCATTCGTGTGAATGGAAATAAATACAACGTGCAGATAAAAGATAAATATGATGACCTGCTGAAAGAACTCGGAATAGAAAATGCTTCTTCAGCAAAAATCAAAGCGATGAAAGCGCCCATGCCCGGGTTGGTGGTGGATGTGCGCGTAAAGGAAGGCGATGCCGTAAAAAAAGGAGATGCACTCGTTGTGCTTCAGGCAATGAAGATGGAAAATATTTTAAAGTCGCCCGTAGAGGCAATCATTAAAAAAATTCATATCAAGAAAGAGGATACGATTGAGAAAAATCAATTGCTGGTAAGTTTCACCTAATCAAAAAAAGCAGAAGACATTATTCCGAATAAGGGTTTATGTGCTTGATTTTAGATATATTACCAATGAAAAAAATCTTTAACACAGAGAACACTGAGCAGATTCTGTGTTATCTCCAAATTTTTTTTGAAGATTTTTATATACTATTTCACTATTTAAAACTTTTCTATTTTTGCCCTTGCAAGACCAATTTAATTTCTTGCCTTAGAGCAAACAGAGCGGACAAGATCCAGCTCGT
>JACRAM010000112.1 GCA_016213405.1 Bacteroidota bacterium | reverse complement strand
GCACAGTGGGTAACAGCGGGCGTGCGCAATGCGGGTTTACTTTTTGAAAAAATGTTTTCAGTATTTAATTATATTTGTGCTGGCGGACAGCGAAGTGTTTTTTTAATCCCGCACTTCGCACGCCCGCGGAACGTTAGCAGCAACTCAAAACGACACGACAAAATGAAACGACTACTACTAATTTCAACTTTACTTTGGCTGACAACTTTTGCCATCGGACAGACCTTCGCTCCGACTGGTGCGAAATGGTATTACTCGGCTCAAGCAAACGGAGCAGCACCGCCAAATTCGGAATACTATCTTTATGAATCGCAACTGGACACTGTTGTCGGTGGACACTCTTGCAAGAAAATTTCCGTGACTTATTACAAATATCAAAACGGAGACACAGCATACCTTCCTCCTGTTTTTACTTATCAGTCAACAGACACAGTTTTTTATTACAATACAATTTATTCAAGGTATTTTCCGCTTTACATTTTTAATGTAGTGCAAGGTGACACATTGGTTTTTCATTCTCCAACTGTTCCGTTTAATCCTGCTGACACACTTTGGCAATCAGTTGTTGACTCTGTAACTTCTTTCATAGTCGGTGCTGACACATTGCAACGAGTTTGGACAACTGAACCAAACACAAACGCTTTTTCTTGGTGGGGAGGTTACATTGAGTTGCTTGGTTGTCCGTTCCTAATGCTTCCGCAACCTCACACAATTTTTCCTGAATGGGATGGACCAATGAGGTGTTACTCAGACAGCATTATCTCCTACAACTTTAATACTTTTCTCTGCGACTACCGACTGACAACAGGAGTAAATGAAATTGAAAATTCTTTTGGGCTTTCAATTTTTCCTAACCCGACAGATAATCAAATCAACATTAAGACAACTGACAGCAGACAATTTAGTTTCAAAATTTATAATTCATTCGGGCAGTTAATCAAGACAGGTATTCTTCACCAGACAACTTCTCTTTCCATTGACAATTTTAGTAGCGGACTTTACAGCATTGAATTCACGGCAGACAATAAAGTTCTCCGACAATGTTTCATCGTGGACAAATAAATGAGTATGCTGCTAACAGCAGGTTGGAGAAATGGCGGTTGACATTTGGAAAAAATGTTTTCTGCATTTAATTATCTTTGTGCTGTGGGACAGTGAAGTGCTCCGAACTCCGCCACTTCTCCAACCTGCAAAACGTTAGCACCAATTTCAAAAAACGACACGACAATGAGACAATTCAATTTACCGATAGCAGTTTCAAATTCTCATGTTCATTTATCAGAAGAGCATTTCAAAAAACTTTTCGGACAGACAGTAATTGAAAAAGCGGACAACATCGGGCATCCAAAATTCTTTACAAACAACCTGACAGTTACGCTTTCTGGACAAAAGGGAAAACTTGAAAATATAAAAGTGCTTCTCCCGTGTTCCAAAGACACTTTGGTTGAACTCAATCGGACACATTCGTATTTACTTGGCGTTAATCCTCCGCTTGCAGACGGAGAACTCACAGACGGATTTATTACTATCTCAACACCGACAGACAAAATCGAAGTAAAGAAAAATGTAGTTATTGAACGCAGACACATTGAAATAACAAAGGAACAAGCGGACAAATGGAATTTAACCAACGGGCAATTTGTTAAAGTATTCATTGACGGACAGCGTTCCCTGACTTTTAACAAAGTCGGAGTTAAAATAGTTGTAAAAA
Organism: Bacteroidota bacterium; assembly: GCA_016213405.1. Classification (NCBI taxonomy): domain Bacteria; kingdom Pseudomonadati; phylum Bacteroidota; species Bacteroidota bacterium. The sequence continues at coordinate 1,757 of JACRAM010000112.1, read as the reverse complement.
TAAATCCATCATTTAACGGACGGTTAGAACTTGACCGTGACGAAGCAAATTCAGCAATGGTAAATCACGGTGACATTGCAACTATCATTGTAGGCTGACAGTTTCTTCGTGTGACAGTCCTTCATTGACAATTTCTTCCACGACAATTTTTCTCGTCAGACAGTTACTCTCTTCGTTGTAGCACATGTATCGGTGGACTGCCACGACAGAAGAAACTGGTGCTAACAGCAAGTTTGCTCTATGCGGGCAAAATCGTAAATTTGGTGTGCGGATTTCCTATGAAGCATTTGTCTTGCCGACAAATCCTTCTCCGAAAATCCGCACAGCGCAAACTTGCGGAACGTTAGCAGTTATGAAAAAAACTAACTTCGTGGACTTATCATCTGGGGTATGACGCGACAAAAACAAATTAACTTCATCAAACGACACGACAGTTTTTATCAGTTCGTGGACTTTGCGGGACACAATGACGAGCAACTTAGAAAAGTAGCACTCTCCGTAGACAGCAAACTGCAAGCCGACAGGCAGAAAAAGAAAAGTTCGCGGAGCATCGGCTCGACAACTTCGCAAACACGGACAACAAACAAAAAGAAAAAATAATTTAGCGGACAGTTGCGCAACTCTTATTCGCTGTTCATCGGCAGACAGCAACTCGCGGACACAGAAACAACAGAAATGAAAAACATATTCAGAAGAAAATCGGACAGCGACAAGCACAAAATGGAAATAGCAGACTACGCGCTTACAATTTTTATAGCGTTAATTATCATCGGACTACTTTTCTTTCTGACAGAAATCTTTTTCTAAACAGACAGCAGAGACAACTAAACAAAAAATAAAATCACGGTGGACAGCAACTCTTTTCATTCCGACAACTTTCTGCTCGTGGACAGTGACGCAGGAGAAAAATTCACAACTGCTAACATCAAATTTGCTCTATGCGGGCTGACGTTTAAGTTTAAAAATTTGTATCTTCGGTTTATATTTGTAATGGCAGACAAATTAGTTTTCATAAATCCCGCACAGCGCAAATTTGAGGAACGTTAGTTGCAATTGCAAAAAACGACACGGCTTCGTGGACACAGACGTAAGAAATGAAAAACATATTCAGAAGAAAATCGGACAACGACAAACACAAAATGGAATTTGCAGACTACGCTCTTGCAGTCTTTACAGCGTTACTTCTCGTTGGACTGCTTTACTGGTTGACAGAAATATTTTTCTAAACAGACAATGATGAAAGAACAATGGAAAGAATTTCCGCTCGGTTACAAATCTAAATTCCGCTACGCTGTTTCCAACCATGGACAGTTGTGCAGTTTCACAGATGACATCAGCCATGGACAGATTTTAAAATGTGGTACGGTGAAGGATTACAAAATCTTCCGCTACAAGATTCTCCGTGGACAGACAGCCATTTACAAACATATTTTCATACACAAACTCGTGGCGACAGTTTTTCTTCCCGACAATTCCGATAAACAAATTTACGTTCTGCACCTGGACTATGACAAAAGCAACAATCGCTTAGACAACTTGCAATGGGCGACAGAAAAGGAAATGAGAGAACATCATAAAAAGAATCCAGCAGTTGTGCGCGGGCATCTGCGGACAGTTGAGCGTATAAGACAGTCAGGCAAAGGACATAAACTTACAGCGACAAAAGTTCAATTTCTTAAAAAGAAACTTCTTGACCCAAACTACAAGACAAGTATGAAAATTCTCGCAAGACAATTTGGTGTTTCACAAATGGCGCT
>JACRAM010000111.1 GCA_016213405.1 Bacteroidota bacterium | reverse complement strand
GCTCCGAAAAAAAAACGGAGAGGACTCACTAACTAAAGAAGGACTGAATTATAAAGTTAAGGAAGCGAAGTGTAAACTTGTAAACGCAAATGGAAGAAACCAGAAAAACAATAACACAACAGTCCCTGTTCACAGAGGGAGTTCTAAAAAACCGAAACTCTCATCTGACAGGGAATTATTAATTTCTAAGAAGCGGTATTTGCAAACTCAAAAGGGCAAACACATGGCGCATGAGCGGAAAATAATTTTATAGTTCTGCATGCGCCAAGAGTTTGCCCTTTTTTTACCTTCTTGCAAGCAGGCGGGACAATTATTCCAACCGTTGCGTCTATCTCACCTCGACAACTTTGCATTTTATTCCCCGACAGCCAAGAAATAAAATAATATCCTCGCAACTTTATTACATTTCCTCGCGCCTCATTCCCCGACAGACAATTTCATTAGACAATTCCGTATTCCCGACAGGCAAACAAAAAATACAGCAGGACGTAAACGCCCAGTTGCCAACAGCAGGTTGGAGAAATGGCGGTTGACATTTAGAAAAAATGTCTTCAGCATTTAATTATCTTTGTGCTGTGGGACAGTGAAGTGTTCCAAACACCGCCACTTCTCCAACCTGCAAAACGTTGTGTGCTATGCTATGACGACCGAGCATTTCATAACTTTTCTGCAAGACAAATTACTTTTTCTTACTTTTGACAAATGAATTACTGGACACAATTAAGCATTGACTACGCAAATCAGAAATCCTATTTGGACGACTTGTTCAAAGTATATCCGACCATTCCCGAAGGTATCAGAGACATCAATGAAGAAAGTTGGAAAAAAATAGAAATCGCTTTCAACAAGAAAAGCAACGAAATACTAATCAAGGAACTTCTCAAACTAAATTTATTTCCAATCAAGGACAGTTACATTGCTTATCTCAAACGGGACAAAACATCCATTGAGAGAAATCCGAAAACAATCAACAGAATTTGCGGACGGCTTTATGAAATGGGACTTGCAAAAATCTTAGAGCGTTGCAGTGAGCCAAAAGAAACTAACAGACAAATTGGACCTTTTTTCAGACGGTGGTTAAACAACAAATCGCTGGGCATACAACCCGTTTCGCTTGACGACTTTACAAAAAATAAAAAGGACGCAATCCTCAATGGAAGCGACAAGCAGTTGATGGATTTTGCCTATGACGAACTCAATTACAAACATTCCAAAGGGCTTGATTTCATTGGAAGATTTAACGGAAAGTATGTAATTGGCGAAGCAAAATTTCTTACCGACTTTGGCGGACATCAGAACGCACAATTCAATGATGCCATCAGCACAGTAAAAGCGAAAAATGTTAAGGCGATAAAACTTGCAATCCTTGACGGAGTGTTATACATCAAAGGCAACAACAAGATGTATAAAGATATTTCCACCAAGTATAAGGACTTGAATATAATGAGCAGTTTAGTTCTGCGTGAATTTCTTTACCAAATCTAAACTGCGATGAAATTACACTATAAAAATAAAAGGACAGAGCAAGAAATTTTTGACAGTATTCCCGATGTGAAACTGTATCCGCAACAAATTTCTAATAGTAAAAATACATTAATTCAGTGCGACAATTTACAAGCATTGAAATTTCTTGTTACAAAGCACAGTTTGAAAGGTAAAGTTGATTTAGTTTATATTGACCCACCTTTTGCAACAAATAATACTTTCACAATTTCAGAGGGCAGAGCCAACACAATCAGCAATAGCAGTAACGGAACGGTTGCATACAAAGACACTTTGAAAGGTGCTGATTTTATTGAGTTTTTACGAGAGCGTTTAATTCTTCTGAAAATGCTTTTGTCGGACAAAGGTTCAATCTATTTGCACATTGATTATAAAATCGGGCATTATGTAAAGGTAATGATGGACGAAGTTTTCGGAATTGAAAATTTCCGCAATGACATCACGAGAATAAAATGCAATCCGAAAAATTTCAGTCGCAAAGGATATGGAAATATGAAAGACCTCATTCTTTTTTATTCCAAGACAGACAATTTAATTTGGAACGAGCCAATCATTACTTACACCGAAGCAGACAAGTTAAAATTATTTCCAAAGAAAGATAAGGACGGCAGACACTACACGACAATTCCTTTGCACGCACCTGGAGAAACGAAAAACGGAAAGTCCGCTAAACCATTCAAAGGTATTAACCCACCCAAGGGCAGACACTGGAGAAGTGATGTAAAAATTTTGGAGCAATGGGACAATGAAGGATTAATTGAATGGAGTGACAATGGAAATCCACGAAAAATAATTTACTTTGACGAGCAAGAAGGAAAACGAATGCAAGACATTTGGGAATTTAAAGACCCGCAATATCCCATTTATCCGACAGAAAAAAATTCCGACTTGCTGGACATCGTTGTAAAAACTTCTTCCAATGAAAACAGCATCGTGCTTGACTGTTTTTGCGGTAGCGGGACAACTTTGAGAGCAGCACAAATCAATGGCAGACATTGGCTCGGCATTGACCAATCAGACGAAGCAATTAAAGCCACGACAGAAAAACTCAACGACATTAAAGGGGACTTGTTCATTTCGCAGACGGACTTTCAACTCTGGACAGAAAAGAAAAAGAAGCACAGCACACAACAAGGGATTAGCGTAAGCGGGGTTTCATTTTAATTTTGTTGTTCATTGCTTTCTATTATCTTTGTTTCGTGGAACAAGTTCGTAGCAGTTTATTCCCGCCTACGCTAATCCCCGAACCGTTACCGCCAATTGCAGCGGACAAAAAAAATTACGGACGCAAACAGACGCTTACGGACTTTTAGACGAGCTTACTAAATATTTTCGCGGGACAATTACTTTTCTTCTGACAGCTTTT